>NZ_VOZA01000051.1:0-17165 GCF_013420015.1 Acinetobacter sp. YH12039
TCATGAGAAAGCCCATATAAATGGGTAATGTACAAGTTGCTGTAGAAGCATGTTTAATTCGTCTGATCACAGATACTTTATAAAGTATTTTAATACTTTTTTGAATCAGTCAATGCGTAAGTCCTATTTATTTGAACTTTTAGTCTCAATTGCGATTATTGTCATTATCGTGACGATAGCTTTACCACATTTCAACAATTTAATGGCGCAGCGAGAAGCGAATAACATCAAATCGACTATTCAAAATCACAATGCATTCGCACGGGCTCATGCCACTATTTATCATTCCAATATTGTGATTTGTCCTAGTCTTGACTTTAAACTTTGCCAACCTAACAACTGGAACAGTGGTCTGATTATATTTATTGACAGCAATAAAAACCGTCAAGTTGATGCAAATGAAAAAATATTACTGCAAGACAAACTCAACTTAAAATATGGCGATCTGTCTTGGCGTGGGACTCTACACATTCCAAGTCTCACCTTTCAAGCTAGCTCCGGTTTACCCAATGGTTCAAATGGTAGTTTCTACTACTGTTCGAAATCAACGCTTCAACCGATCCGAGCAGTCTTAAGTCGAATGGGACATATCCGATTTGAAAACCCAACCAGTTGCTAATTTGAGAACCGGTGAGTCCAAAGCAGCCTTTTAAATTTGCTTTATTCCTGTTCAATTTTACTTATACTGCTGACGTATTCAAAAATTAATGTATAAGAAAATGGAGACATGTAATGACTGATATCGTCATCGTGAATGGTGCCCGTACTGCAATGGGTGGTTTTCAAGGGAGTTTAGCCGCTGTCACTGCACCAGAATTAGGCGCAGTCACAATTAAAGCAGCCATCGAACGCGCGGGTTTACAACCAACAGATGTTGAAGAAGTCATTATGGGCTGTGTGCTTCCAGCTGGTCTGAAACAAGGTCCTGCCCGTCAAGCGATGCGTCAGGCTGGTCTTCCAGATTCAACTGGTGCCGTAACCATCAACAAGCTGTGTGGTTCAGGTATGAAGGCCGTGATGCAAGCGGCAGATATGATTAAGGCAGGTTCGGCTCAAGTCGTGGTTGCAGGTGGTATGGAGTCAATGACCAATGCGCCGTATGTATTGACCAAAGCACGAGCTGGCTACCGTATGGGCCACGGTGACGTTAAAGATCATATGTTCTTAGATGGCCTAGAAGATGCAGAAACGGGCCGACTCATGGGTTCTTTTGCGCAGGATATGGCAAATACCAAAGGCTATACACGTGAACAAATGGATGACTTCGCCATTCGCTCGCTTAAACGTGCACAAACTGCAATTACTGGGGGGTATTTTGCTGACGAAATCGTGCCTGTCACTGTTTCGAGTCGTAAAGGCGATGTGATTATCGATAAAGACGAACAGCCTTTTAATGCCAATATCGAAAAAATTCCAACGCTGCGCCCTGCTTTTGCTAAAGATGGAACGATTACCGCTGCCAATGCAAGTTCTATTTCTGATGGTGCGTCTGCTTTAGTTTTAACTTCAGCAGATCAAGCTTCAGCAAAAGGTTTAAATCCGCTCGCAAAAATTGTGGCTTATGCTTCAAATTCACAACATCCATCCGAGTTTACCATTGCACCTGTAGGCGCAATTCAAAAAGTTCTAGATAAATCGGGTTGGAATGTTGCCGACGTAGATTTATGGGAAATCAATGAAGCTTTTGCCATGGTCACGATGTGCCCTATTGATGAATTTAAATTAGATGCTGAAAAAGTAAATATCAACGGTGGTGCTTGTGCGCTTGGACATCCAGTTGGTTCTACCGGTTCACGTATTATCCTAACGCTGATCCATGCATTAAAACGTACTGGTGGTAAACGTGGTATTGCAGCGCTATGTATTGGTGGTGGTGAAGCGACTGCTGTGGCGATTGAATTGCTTTAAAGCACTGTAGATTCCCTTCGTAAAGAGTGATTTAGAAGGAATATTCTTTAATCCTCCCCTAACCCCTCCTTTAATAAAGGAGGGAGACTGAAAATCCCTCTGTAAGAGGGATTTTTTATGCTTACATTTTAGACATAAATTGTTCACATACAGGTCAGCAAAGGCTCTTATAATAAATGTCAACATAATAAAAAATGGATGACCATTATGCAGCTCAATCACTACTTGAATTTTCAAGGCAATACCGAAGCAGCCTTTAATTTTTATCGCTCTGTACTTGGTGGAGAATTCCTCAATGTGATGCGTTATGGTGATATGCCTGCTGAGGATGGCATTTCACTATCCGATACAGAACTGCAAAAGATTATGCATATTTCCCTGTCGATCAATGAATTTACCGTGCTGATGGCCTCAGATGTCAACGAACAATTCTGTGCGCAATCCAATCAACCCTTTACCTTAGGCAGCAATCACTATATTTCGATTAATTTAGACAGCAGTGAACAAGCTGAAGCCAAACGACTGTTTGATGCATTGTCCAAAGGAGGCTCTATAGAAATGCCTCTCGAAAAGACCTTTTGGGGTGCGCTGTATGGCGCATTTACCGATCAGTTCGGCATTAAATGGATGATCAATTGCCAGCTTGAAAACGAATAATCACTCATTAAAAGTATTTCGATCAATAAAAAAGCCTCCAAAAGGAGGCTTTTTTAGTCAATCAAGGTACTTAAGCGCCTGTTTGATAACGCGCTTGCGGCACAGCAGTTGAAGCTTGGTATGGATTGGTAAAATCACCTAAGCCAGCAGCAGCTTCAGCAATATCTTTACCTTCTTTCACCACAAAAGTATCGAAACCTGAACGCTTCATGTAGTTCAACACGTCTTTGAATACATCACCTGTCGCACGTAGTTCTCCTTGGAAACCTTGGCGACGTAACAATGCAGCAAATGAATAGCCACGACCATCATTAAAACCGGCAAATTCGATGAAAATGGCATCTAACTGGTCAAGCGGGAATTCATTGGTTTCAGGTGAAGCATCCACCGTTACGAAAAGTGCTTTTTTACCAGACACATTCGCAAGTTGATCTAACTGCTCAACTGTTAAAACCACGTCACCTTGTGGTAACACACCATCTTCACCAATGACTTGGTAAGTATTGTCTGCAATCGAGCCATCTTTAGAGAGGACTTGTAGTGCTGTATTAAGCATATGCACGCTCCTTAAATGGTTGGATGCCAACACGGCGGTAAGTATCAATAAACTCTTCGCCTTCTGCACGAAGGTCTAGATAAGTATTTAAGATCTCTTCGATGATGTCAGGTACAACATCAGCTGCAAATGATGGGCCTAAGATGTCACCAATTGATGCATCATGGTCGGCATTACCACCCAAAGTGATTTGATAGAACTCAGCACCCTTTTTGTCTACACCTAAAATACCGATGTTACCGACATGGTGGTGACCACACGCATTCATACAGCCAGAGATGTTCAGATCCAATTTACCCAAATTGTAAATAGTGTCTAAGTCATCAAAACGACGTGTAATGGCTTCAGAAATTGGAATCGATTTCGCGTTCGCCAATGAACAGAAATCACCACCAGGGCAGCAAATGATGTCGGTTAAGAAACCGATATGCGCACGTGCAAGATTGTGTTCATCAAGGATTTTCCATAGATCAAACAAATCTTTTTGCGGTACATCAACAAGCGCAATGTTTTGCTCATGTGTGGTACGGAACTCACCAAAGGTATATTTGTCAGCCAAGTCAGCAATCAGGTTCATTTCTTCAACAGTCATATCGCCCGGTGCAATACCCGCACGTTTCAGAGAAATCGTAACGATGCGGTAACCTTTGACTTTATGTGCATTGGTGTTGATGTTGAACCATTGTTTAAATTTCGGCTCTGCGGCAAATTGCTCTGTGAAATCTTCATCTGCATAATCTTGGTAATCAAATGGTGTGAAGTTCTCATCCATTTTCGCCAAGGTATCAGCATCAATTTTTAATGTTTTGATGGTATGTGCAAATTCAGCTTCCACTTTCTCTGCAAATACTTCTGGTGTTAATGCTTTCACCAAAATTTTGATACGCGCTTTATATTTGTTATCACGACGACCGTGTAAGTTGTATACACGAAGTACTGCTTCCAGATAAGCAATCAGGTCTTCACGTGGCAAGAAGTCACGAATAAAGCTACCAATCACTGGGGTACGGCCTAAACCACCACCAACTTTGATTTTATAGCCAATCTCGCCTGCTTCATTTTTCACGATATACACACCGATATCATGGAAAGACGTTGCCGCACGATCAGTTTCTTCCAGTGCTGAAACTGCAATTTTGAACTTACGTGGCAAGAAAGCGAATTCTGGGTGGAAAGTTGACCATTGACGAATCAATTCACACGTTGAACGTGGGTCAGCAATTTCACCTGCAACCACACCTGCATATTGGTCAGTGGTGGTGTTACGAATACAGTTACCTGAAGTTTGAATCGCGTGCATTTGAACAGATGCAAGCTCTTGTAACATGTCAGGCACATTTTCTAGTGCAGGCCAGTTAAACTGAATGTTTTGACGAGTAGATACGTGCGCATAACCACGGTCATAGTCCTGAGCCAATGACGCAATTTTACGTAATTGTTTAGAATTCATCAGGCCATAAGGTACTGCAATACGTAGCATCGGTGCATAACGTTGTACATAAAGGCCGTTTTGAAGACGCAGTGGACGGTATTCATCTTCCGTCAATTTACCTGCTAAATAACGTTCCGTTTGATCACGGAACTGTGCAACACGTTCATTAACCAGTTGCTGGTCAAAATCAGTATATAAATACATGGCGTACAGCTAGTAATTTCTATTATAACAATGCACAGCATAACGAGATTTCATCTATCAAGAAAATGCGTTTTTTACATATTTAATAGCGATTTTATTGATAAGACTGTCGCAATTTCACTGATATAGCGGATTCCGGTCATTTACTTTTTATTTATTAATATATTGAATTATTTTTCCATTACTTAGCATAAATTTACATAAAGAATTTCAGCCAATAAAAAGCCCGATAAATCGGGCTTTTTACTTAGCGATGTAAAATCACTTATTTTTTATCTGGTAAAGCATACGCAACAAGGTAATCACCAAGTTTTGTACCAAATGAACCATGACCACCAGCCATGATCACAACATATTGTTTACCATTTGCTTCATAAGTCATTGGAGTCGCTTGACCACCTGCTGGTAGACGACCTTCCCACAAAGTATCACCATTCGTTACATTGATTGCACGGATATAGTTATCTTGTGTTGCGCCTACAAACATGACATTACCAGCAGTCGAGATTGATCCACCAAGACCCGGTACACCAATTTTCACAGCAGGTAATTGGAACAATTTCGGTAAACTGTCACGAATTGTACCTATACGTTTTTTCCAGACTACTTCATGTGTATTTAAATCTACACCTGCAGTAAAGCCCCATGAAGGTTGTTTACAAGGTAAGCCAAGTGGTGACAAGAATGCTTTGATTTCCACACCATAAGGTACGCCATACATCGGTTGCACGCCTTGTTCAGTACCCGCACCTTTCGCAGTTTGTTCACGGTTTGGATCGGTAGGAATCAACTTAGTGACAAATGGCAAGCCAATTGGATTCATCACAGCAACTTGACGGTCTTGGTTCACCGACATACCACCCCATTCGAATACCCCAAGGTTACCTGGGAATACCAATGTGCCATTTTCAGAAGGTGGTGTATAAATACCGTCGTAGTTAAGTGATTTGAAATACACACGACACATCAACTGGTCAAACATAGTGGCACCCCACATTTGTTTATCAGTCAATTTATCTTTTGGTGCTAAATCAAAATCAGAGAACGGTTGAGTTGCAGAATAATGCTCACCTTTAGTTTGTGGACCACGTTTTACAGTTTGTGGAACCGCTTTTTCGGTGATTGGCACAATCGCTTTACCGGTACGACGGTCAAGGACGAATGCATTACCTGTTTTGGTTAAGACATAGATCGCAGGAACAATATTACCTGATTTATCTTTGATATCTGCCAATGAAGGTTGTGATGGTACATCCATATCCCACAAATCATGATGTGTGGTTTGGAAGTTCCAGATCAATTTACCAGTCGATGCATTGATCGCAAGCATTGAGTTTGCATAGCGTTCATCTAAAGGCGTACGGTGACCACCAAAAATGTCTGGTGTGCCTACACCTGTTGGCACATAAACGATGTCAAGTTTTTCGTCATATGCTAAAGGTGCCCATGCATTCGGTGAGGCTACAGAGTATTTTTGACCTTCGCCTGGCATGGCATTTGGATCTTCCGCCCCTGTATCAAAGATCCACAATAATTCACCAGTATTGACATCATAACCACGGATGACACCAGATGGCTCTTTAGTCGAGAAGTTATCGGTAGTTGAACCGCCAATCACAATGGTTGTGCCAGTAACCACTGGAGGTGAAGTTGGGATATAACCACCCGGATACGGATAAGGCATATCTTTTTGTAGATCGACTTCGCCGTTATGACCAAAATCACTACATGCTTTACCTGTGTCAGCATTGACTGCAACCAAACGACCATCATTTACAGGCAAGATCACTTTGCGCGGACATTCAGTTGAAGTCGAGCGTTTGTTCTCTAAGCTTTTTGCAAACTGAGTGGTATTTGCAGCGTCAAAATAAGACACACCACGACATGTTAAATGTTGATAGGTATTGTCCGCTTTAAGTTTAGGATCGAATGCCCATTTTTGTTTACCTGTCGCAGGATCAAGTGCAATTAAACGTTGGTGAGTTGTACACATAAACATGTCATTGCCGACTTTAATCGGAGTGACTTGGTTTGTGGTTTCACCTGAGTCATTTTCTGTTGGTAACTCACCTGTACGGAAAGTCCATGCTACTTCTAAATCTTTAACGTTGTCGCTATTGATTTGGGTGAGTGGAGAATAACGTACACCACCTTGTGTACGACCATAGGCAGGCCAATCTTCAGGAGCAATACCCTCAATCGCTTTGGCTGTTTGAGGTTGTGCATTTTTAATTTCACCGTGAATTTCTTGCGGATCATTAAAAATTGAATAGATCATCACGATAATCGCAATCACCAGTGTGCCTGATAATGTAATTTTCGCAGTTTTGCCATTTTCCATACCGCGTGTCACGGCAGGAATCAGTAACCAAAGGCCCAATAAGCCTAAAATATCAAAACGCGGTGCAAGTGCCCAAAAGTCAGAACCTGCCTCCCAAAGTCCCCAAATCACTGTACCCAGCATCAACGCTGCATAAATGTATAAAGAACTGTTTTGAATTTTTCTTAAGTATATTGCTGAAGCCAGCATTAACAGGCCGGCGATAATGTAGTACCAAGAACCGCCAAGGACTGCCAGCCAGATACCACCAATCAATAGAACCAAGGCGAAAATTGCCATCACAACGACGGTAAATGTTCGCATCCCAGTTCCGGTAGATGGGTTGCTCATGTTGACCACCTCTATTGTCGAATGTTGTATTTGGTGCGTGAAACACATTCAACGCACCACCGTTTTTATGTCGCAAAGAGAAGTTGTTACAAAAACAATTCAAGGGGAAATATCGTAATTTTTCTCAGAATTACCGAATTGCTTTTATAAGAACTCTAATTTGACATCAATTAAAATGCTGTTTGAAATTTGATACCGCCGACCCACGCATTCTCACCATTTTTGTAAGCACCGACGTGACGGATATATTGAATATTAGGACGAATAGTCAGCCAGTTTGCTGCATGAATACCGTAGTAAATTTCTGCGTCATACTCTTCACTTTGTAGACCGCGTGCATCAACGCTGTTGCTGTTATTGGCAATATTGGCGTCATTCACATCATCATTAATGCTGATACGTCCTAAGCCAATCGCGATTTCATCCTGAGGACGTGCATCGAATGCGCCTTTGTATACCAAGCCAATGTTTTGCATATCACTCACATTGTTGGTGTCTGAGTCATGCACTGTGACATTTACAAAACCACTCAAACCACGTGAGGCATCGTCTTTGTGTGCTGTCAGTTGTTGTTTCGCCACAATCCAACCACCTTGATGGTGATCTTTTTCATTTACTGGGCTATCAATGACATCGGCATCAGCGGTACTGTAGTAGTAACCTGCACGGTATTCACCCGGAAGCTTTTGTGTCCCCACTTTTGGAGTCCACACTACTTCAGCAGGAATAATCGCACCCTTAGAACCATCGGTACTCAAGTTCCAACCTTTACCACGTTTTAGATTTTCAGGGTTGTATTCATAAACCCCGACTTGTGCGTAGAGTTCAGGCTGAATGTTATATTTCACGCGAGCAGCCCATTGGCTGACTGGCCAGTTGTACCATTGGTCACCGACCCAGTTACCCACTTGTGAACCACAAAGTGCTAAGTTTTGAAAGTCACAGTCAAAGCTGTTGAAATCTTCACCTTCACCAAAACGACCGACTTTAATATCTAATTTTTGGTCTAAGAATTTTTTCTTGATCCAAAAATCAGTCAAACGCCAAGTTTGACCACGACCCCACACTTCTTGTGTTGCACTTAAATGACCATTTAATGCATCTGAAGTTTGAGACAATGAACGACCATTACGTTCAGTGATATTGATTTGTGCTTCGGTATCTTTCCAACCCGCAATTTTTTCTAAATCGAGATGTGCCCCGATCGCGAATTGGTCCGCATATTCAGTGCCATGACTTGAAGCATGCTTTGCATCTAACAAAGTAGCTAATTCGCCACCATAACTAAAACTAAAATCGTAACCTTTCTGTTGAAGCGCTGTTCGTTGACCGTTCCAATCACCGAACATCCATGGGCTTTCAGAACTGAAAGCATCTGCAGTAGTTGCCGCTTGGGTTGCTGAACCCGCAAGCATTATTCCGAGGCTAAGATATAAAGATCCAAGTTTACTCACAGCTATTTTCATTTGGAGACCTATATACCAATTATGTTAATAGTTCATATAATACTCTCACATTTGTATAATTTATTTATTTTTTTATTAACAACACTCAATATTTATATAGATATTTATCTAATTAAGAGATTTTAAAGGTTTTATTGTTTAACTTATCACCTTTTTTTATACCATTCATAACCAATTATCCGCACCTAAAGTTTTACCCACATGGGTATAAATCAATGCTGATCTAGAAAATTTAATCGGACATGCCAGTTGAGTTTGTGTCATTGTGTCGCCTTCTTGTAGCGGAACTTCAACACACCAATGCCGCTCTTGGGCCAATTGTGAATTTAGAGCTTCGTCCAAACTTAAAACTGGTTCCACACAGACATCTTGAGAGGCAAAAATCTTTTTCCACTCAGCCCATGTTTTGGTTAGTATTTTTCGGGCAATAGCATGCTTAATTTCAGTCTGATCCTGTGGATCAAATGACATGCCTTGCGTCGCTAAAGCGGGTAAATCTAGAATTTGCGCCAATCCATGTAAAAACTGTGGCTCCAAACCACCTATTGACAGATAACGACCATCTTGCGTTCGATAGTAGTCATAGAAACTGCCGCCATTCAGATGTGCCGTCTCTGCCGCGGTAACCGCATTGGCAGCCAATACGCCAGCTGCAGCCATATTGTTCAATGCGACGGCGCAATCGGTCATGGAAATATCAATATATTGTCCTAAGCCGCTACGGTAACGCTCAATCACCGCGGCTAAGATGCCAGTAATTGCATGCATTGACCCGCCTGCGACATCGGCGATTTGAATCCCCATCGGTGGCGGGCCACTATCTTGGCGTCCGCTATGACCTGAAATGCCCGATAAAGCCAAGTAATTGATGTCATGCCCTGCGCGGTCTTTGTAATGTCCGGTTTGACCATAACCCGTAATCGAGCAATAAATAAGTCGCGGATTGATTTCGGCCAAATCTGCATAATCCAAACCCAAGCGTTGCATGACACCTGGACGAAATTGTTCTACCACAATATCAAAATCTGAAATTTTGGCTTTGATCAATTCAATGCTTTTCGGGTCTTTTAAATCCAATGCGATGGATTGTTTATTGCGATTTAAATAACTATGCGCTGTGGCTTGCCCATTGGCATAAGGTGGCATCAAACGAACCAGATCAGGACGCGTCGGTGACTCAATATGCACAACTTCCGCACCCATGTCAGCCAAATACAAGGTCGCAAATGGCCCTGGGAGTAATATCGAAAAGTCGAGTACTTTCAATCCTTTTAAAGCAGCTTCCATGGATATTTTTCTCTAATTGTGTAGATTTTTTATCCATGGTAGAAATATAAAATGACTAAAACAATGTCATGTTCAGCCATTTACCTTGATAGTTTCGGCAATTTACCATGTAAAAATGGCAAAACCGCTGTTGTAAATTGCCATGATTTCTTTTTTTAGCGTCATTTAGGTCAAACATTTGTGAACATTAAAGAGACTGAAGGATTAAACATGAGTCGTGATACGATCAGTATCCATTTCGTCAACGCAGCCTTAACTGGTGTGAGACGTCTCGGCATGGATGTCGAAACTTTATTGTCTCATGTTGGCATTGAGGCTGAACTTCTACGCCAACCCAAAGCCCGTATTTCACCTGAACAATACACACGTTTTATTAAAATGTTGTGGATGGTGACTCAAGACGAACACGTCGGTTTTGATATTCAACCGCGCCGCTTGGGTACTTTTGCCATTATGTGCCAATTGATTATTCATGCAAAAACCCTTGGTGATGCACTTGAATTGTCTTCGCAGTTCTACAAACTGTTTGGTGATGAATGGTCGGTAACACTAGAACGTGATAAACACGAAGCACGTTTAGTCCCTCAAATTCCAAAATCTATGGACCCAGACCATTTCATTACTGAAAGTATGCTGATGATTTGGCATGGTCTCGCTTCTTGGTTGATTGAACGTCGTCTGCCTTTAGAACGCGTACACTTCGGTTATGAACGTCCTGAACATGCTGACGAATATGATGCCTTGTTTTTTGCACCTGTAATGCAGTTTGATACCCCACGAACTGAGATTACGTTTGCAGCGGATTATTTAGATTTACCCATTCGTCAAAACGAAGAAACGCTAGAGGAATTCTTAAAAGCGGCTCCTGCACAGTTATTGGTTAAATTTAAAAATACCAATTCATTAACGTCTCGTATCCGTGATGTGCTGAAGAGTCAAATTGGCGAAGAAATGCCAACCTTGAACGATGTTGCTTCAATGCTGTATCTATCGCCACAAACACTTCGTCGTCGTTTAGCCGCTGAAGGTAAGAGCTACCAAGGTGTGAAAGATGCCTTACGTCGAGATGCTGCAATTCACTTATTGCTTAATCCAGACTTAACCCTTGAAGATGTTGCACAGCAAGTCGGCTTTAGTGAAACCAGTACTTTCCACCGTGCCTTTAAAAAGTGGACCGGTGTAACACCAGGCCTATACCGCCAATTACATGGTTATCACTAAGCATCATTCAAAACTAGCATTCTCTAAAACCTGATCTCGATCAGGTTTTTTATTTCGGAAAATCTGCACGTTGTTTTTGACAAAGCAATGGATCGACGGGCGTGATCACGCGTTTGCCATCCTGTATCCGATACATTTCTGCCTTGGTCACATGATCATTTCGATCATACTCACAGGCTAAACCGCCCGTCCCCTCATCTGAGGGATGAATGCCATAGATCATATAAATATAAAAACCGATCATGCATACAAAACCTAAGCAGCCTACTAGTACTAGCCAAGCCAGACCTTTCAACACTCGCTTCACATTTTTATGCATAAGCTGATCTTCAATTTGTACTGAATCGATAGCAACTGATCTTAACCGATCCTCGCTTTCAATGTGCGGGTTGATTTTTATCTTATTTAGCAGCAAGCGTTGACCAAAAATATCAAACGACTCGCCCGTTATCATCATTGCACTGGCTTGATTAATCCGTACACTCAAAAAACCAATAAAAATTTATAGATCATAGGGACAGGATTATGAGCGAGGCTTACATCATTGATGCCATTCGCACACCGCGCGGCAAAGGAAAAAAAGACGGTTCACTACATGCCGTTAAACCGATTAGCCTACTGACCGGTTTATTGAACGAATTACAAAACCGCCATCAATTTAACACAGCTGCAGTAGACGACATTGTACTGGGCTGTGTAACTCCAATTGGTGACCAAGGCGCAGACATTGCCAAAACCGCAGCCATTGCAGCAGGTTGGGACAATGATGTAGCAGGCGTTCAAATCAACCGTTTTTGTGCATCAGGTTTAGAAGCGGTGAATATGGCTGCGCAAAAGGTGCGTTCTGGCTGGGAAGACCTTGTGGTGGCTGGCGGTGTAGAGTCGATGTCACGTGTGCCGATGGGCAGTGACGGCGGCCCTTGGGCGCTCGACCCTGAAACCAACATGGCCTGTGATTTTATTCCGCAAGGCATTGGGGCCGATTTAATTGCCACCATTGACGGCTACAGCCGAGCAGATGTGGATGCCTTTGCAGCAAACTCTCAGCAAAAAGCCGCAGCAGCCCAAGCCAAGGGTTATTTTGATAAGTCTGTCGTTCCTGTCAAAGACAAAGCAGGCGTGACTATTTTAGCCAAAGATGAATTTATTAAACCAACGACCACAGCTGAAGGCTTAGGCAAACTCAACCCTAGTTTTGCCATGATGGGGCAAATGGGCTTTGATGCCATCGCCTTACAAAAATATCCTGAAGTCGGCGCAGTCAACCATGTACACCATGCAGGTAACTCATCGGGCATCGTCGATGGTGCTGCCGTAGTATTGCTTGCCTCGGAAAAAGCGATCAAAGAACAAGGCCTGAAACCGCGTGCCAAAGTGCTTGCAACTGCATTGGTGGGCGCAGACCCGACGATTATGCTGACTGGCCCTGCACCTGCTGCACGTAAAGCCTTAGCCAAAGCTGGCCTAACCATTGATGATATTGACCTATTTGAAGTGAACGAAGCTTTTGCAGCAGTCGTGATGCGTTTTATGACCGAACTCAAGGTTGACCCTGCCAAAGTCAATGTGAATGGCGGCGCAATTGCATTAGGACATCCGCTGGGTGCAACAGGCGCCATGATTTTAGGAACCCTGATGGATGAACTAGAACGCCAAGGTAAAAAGCGCGGTTTAGCGACCTTGTGTGTCGGTGGCGGTATGGGCATCGCAACGATTATTGAGTTGGTATAAGGAGACTAAAATGAGCGCAATTCAATTTGAAAAAAATGCCGACAATATCGTCATTTTAACTTTAGATTCTCCAAACCAATCTGCCAACACCATGAATGCAGACTTCCGTGCTGCACTGGCTGAAACGGTAGACAAACTGCAAGCAGATGAAAATATTGCAGGGATTATTTTCCGCTCGAACAAAAAAACCTTCTTTGCAGGCGGTGATTTAGACGAACTGATTCAAGCCACACCTGAACATGCGACTGAATTCTTCAATATGATTGAAGAGATGAAAGCTAAACTGCGTTATATCGAAACCCGTGGCATTCCAGTTGTGGCAGCTTTAAATGGCACAGCGCTTGGCGGTGGCTGGGAGTTAGCACTCGGCTGTCATTATCGTATTGCGCTGAATGATGCTAAGGCTAAATTTGGCTTACCTGAAGTGACCTTAGGCTTACTGCCGGGCGGTGGCGGTATCGTCCGTATGGTACGTTTATTGGGTCTGCAAAATGCATTTCCACTCTTAATGGAAGGCAAACAAATTGGTGTCGAAAAAGCCAAATCATTAGGGCTGATTCAAGACACTGCAGATAGCCTTGAAGAATTGATGGATAAAGCCATCTCTTGGGTCAAAGCCAATCCAAAATCACAGCAGCCCTATGATGTAAAAGGCTATAAAATTCCGGGCGGCACACCATCGACTCCAACTGTGGCGCAAATGCTCGCCATCGCCCCTGCTATGCTGCGTGACAAAACCAAGGGCTGTTACCCTGCGCCTGAAGCCATAATGTCAGCAGCGGTTGAAGGTGCTCAAGTCGATGTCGATACGGCGCTCACGATTGAATCACGTTATTTTACTTACCTTGCAACTGGTCAAATTTCTAAAAACATGATCGGCACCTTTTGGCATGGTCTTAACGCCATTAAGTCAGGTGCAAGCCGTCCAAAAGACGTCGCGAAATGGCAAGCCACTAAAGTCGGCATTTTAGGCGCAGGCATGATGGGTGCAGGCATCGCTTATGCCACGGCATCAAAAGGCATTGCAGTTGTACTCAAAGATGTTTCTGTTGAAGCAGCTGAAAAAGGTAAAGCCTATAGCCAAAAACTGCTAGATAAAAAAGTATCTCAAGGTCGTTTAAGTGCAGAAAAACGTGATCAAGTTTTAGGACTGATTCATGCCACTGCAGATGCTGCCGACCTACAAGGCTGTGACTTGATCATTGAAGCTGTGTTTGAAAATGTCGAATTGAAAGCCAAAGTGACTCAAGAAGCAGAAAGTTACTTGGCAGCCAATGGCGTAATGGCATCCAATACTTCAACCTTGCCAATTTCAGGCTTAGCCAATGCATCTCAAGATCAAGCTAAATTTATCGGTCTGCATTTCTTTAGTCCTGTCGACAAAATGCAATTGGTCGAAATTATTAAAGGTAAAAACACCTCGGCTGAAACCTTAGCCAAAGCCTATGACTATGTACAGCAAATTGGTAAAACACCAATTGTGGTGAATGACAGTCGTGGCTTCTTTACTAGCCGTGTCTTTGGCACCTTTGTGCAAGAAGGTTTACGTCTATTGGCTGAAGGCGTACACCCTGCCCGCATTGAAATGGCTGCACTAAAAGCTGGCATGCCTGTAGGCCCATTGGCGATTCAAGATGAAGTGTCTTTAACGTTGTCTGAGCATGTTGCGGCCGAGACCCGTAAAGCCCTACAAGCTGAAGGCAAAGACCTACCACGTTCAGGTGCGGATGAGGTGATTCAGACGATGATTCATGAGTTCGGACGCAAAGGTAAAGCTGCCGGCGCAGGCTTTTATGAATACCCTGAAGGCGGTAAAAAGCATCTCTGGGATGGCTTGAGCAAATGGCAGAAAGATAATGCTATTTCTGAACAGGAAATGATTGACCGCTTCCTGTTTGTACAGTCACTCGATACCTTACGCTGCCTAGAAGAAGGTGTTTTGGAATCGACTGTCGATGGCAATATCGGTTCAATCTTCGGGATTGGTTTTGCCCCTTGGACAGGTGGTGCACTTCAATTTTTAAACCAATATGGTTTGGAAAAAGCGCTATTACGTGCCAATACACTAGAAGCAAAATATGGCGAACGCTTCAAAGCACCGCAATTGCTGAAAGACAAAGTGGCGAAAGCTGAGCAGATTTAATTATTCATTTTGAGCATGCAAATTTTGCTGTTCAATCACATCAAAAGGAGCTTCGGCTCCTTTTGATTTTCCTTCTCAGTCGCGTGTTTGCAAACAAGCCTAGAATTTACGCGAACTCTCATCAGTTTTATGTTATAAAGTAACAAGTTTTTTGATTTCTTTTTATCCGATTGAGTAGCTTGTTATGACAGATCATACTTCTCCTGAAAAATCACCATGGGGCTGGAAAGCACTGATTATCTTCTGTATTTTAGGTGCGCTATTCATGGGTATTTTCTGGCTTGCTGTGACCAATGAACCAGACTATATGCCGAGCCAACAGAAAAAAGACAATACTCAACAGCATGCATTTAAAAATGCCCCTGTGATGTCAGAAGAAGCGTTGAAAAAGGCGCAAGCTGATCAAGCAGCTCGTGAAGCATCTGCACCGACTGCAGCAGATATGCAGATGACCGAAGAACAACATGCACATATGGATGACATGAGCCCTGAACCTACTGCATCGAATGATCATGGTCACTAAGCTTTGACCCAATCTATGCAAATAAAAAACGCTTAAAATATTAAGCGTTTTTTATTTATAGCTGTCCAATTTTAAGTATTTAAGCCAAAGCCATATACATATCTTGATGCGGAATACCACAATCTAAATATTCATCACCTTCAACAACAAAACCCAACGCTGCATAAAAAGGGATAGCATGCACTTGTGAAGATAGTTTTAAATATTCACGTTGCTCTAATGTCGCTTGTTGAATGATGGCTTGCATCAAGATTTTACCAATCCCCTGACCGCGATGAGCCTTTAAAACAGCAACACGACCTATACTGTTATTTTTCAACAAACGTGCAGTTGCAATAGCTTTCATCCCATCATGAACAATAAAATGCAGTGAAATCGCATCTTCTGCATCCCATTCATCTTCGGGCGATATCTCCTGTTCTAAAATAAAGACCTGTTCTCGTATCGGTCGAGCTGCAGATGCCAGTTGCTCCCACGGACCAAATTGAATATTTAACTGCTGCATCCCGTCATCCTTTAGCATTTACAGCCAATATCTTGCTGGTCCCATTGATCATTCAACAATAATTCTAACGAATGCTTTTGAATGCCATACATGTCTTTTAAAGCTTGAATCTGTACCAATACCGCTTGATCAGGTTCGACATAGTCTGCACGTTTGGTTGCCAAGATCATTTTATTTTTACTGGTATGCTCAAGTGCCACAAATTCGAAAACTTTGGTTTCATAACCATATGCTTTCAATAAAAGTGCACGAATCGTGTCCGTGAGCATTTCTGCTTGCTGACCTGCATGAATACCAAATTGCAACATCGGTGCAAGTACTTGTGGCGCTTTCAATTGCGGACGCAGTTCTTTATGACAACACGGCGCACACATGATCATTTGCGCATTTAATCGAATGCCGGTATGTATCGCAAAATCCGTCGCCACATCACAGGCGTGCAGCGCAATCATGACATCTAAGCGCTCAGGCGCATAGGTACGAACATCGCCTTGGAAAAAATCAAGTTGGCTGAAATTCGACTGCTGCGCAACGCTTTGGCAAAATTCCACCATTTTCGGATTTAGCTCAACCCCTGTCACTTTAGGCACTTGCTGGTGTTTTGCTAAATAATCATATAATGCAAAAGTCAGATAGCCTTTACCTGAACCAAAATCTACAACATGCAGAGATTGATCGGTTTCTTTGATCTGGCTTAAAGCACCTGAAAAAATTTCTACAAATTTATTAATTTGTAGGACTTACGCACTATTATTTAAAGATTCTCTGTGGTAGCAGATGATTTTTATCGAGAATAAAGTCATCAATGAAGCTTTTGATAATTGGTCTAAATAATTTCTTCTGCCAACGATATACATTTTC
>NZ_VOZA01000052.1:0-16911 GCF_013420015.1 Acinetobacter sp. YH12039
ATAGCAAGAGTGAACCACCTGATCCCTTCCCGAACTCAGAAGTGAAACCTCTTAGCGCTGATGGTAGTGTGGGGTTACCCATGTGAGAGTAAGTCATCGCCAGCTCATTATTCGAAACACCCCCTGACTAGTGCAGGGGGTGTTTTTTTATGTGTGGAGAAAAGGGGAAAAGAAGATAAGCAGAAGCATAAAACAGGGAGATGATAAAAATATTGATAGATTGTGGCTTGAATTATTTAAACATGGATGATTATTAGACAATAAACGCATTTAAAAATCATCAATTGAAGGAATTCTCAGCTTAAAAATGTCGGAAAACCTGAATGTAAGTCAGCTAAAACAACAGTTTAAATGCCTAATTATCGACTTAAGTGATGGCTGATGCCTTATGATTTAGAAATCTACGACCTAGATCGTAGAGTCTGGTTTTTTTCTATAAAATTTGAGTTTTATTCTGACAATTTTCATATCAAATAATCTATCGTCTGATTGTGATTTAGCTTCTAGTAACACATTGAAAATTAATCATTATAAAAACTAGACCCACAGTCCATCGACTTTTTTATGTATAAATATTTCAAAAATATCTAAGTTTTTATGACATTTTATTCCCAAACGACATGGATATATCTGAAAGGTATGGATCTATACCTTTGTAATTTTGGACAATTTACATTCAAAAACGGCATTGTAGCGAAAAATAAAACTCACAATTGGAGGTGAGGTTCAATGTCTACAAGCACAATGAATGTGAATAGCGTTGTCGATAACGCTAAGTTCACAAAATCGCATTTCAGCATCATGATGTGGTGTCTAATTCTTATTTTATTTGATGGTTACGACTTAGCGATCAATGGTGTTGCGCTGCCTTTATTAATGAAAGATTGGGGATTAACAGCTGTTCAGGCAGGTATGCTAGCGAGTACAGCACTTGCAGGGATGATGTTTGGTGCCATGATGTTTGGTACTTTGGCTGATAAGATTGGCCGTAAAAAAGTTATCATGATTTGTGTATTTTTATTCAGTACATTCACATTTTTAGGCGGTTTTGCATCAAATCCAACGGAATTTGGCGCGTTACGTTTTATTGCTGGACTTGGCATTGGTGGGGTATTACCGAACCTTGTGGCATTGACATCTGAATATGCACCTAAGCATCTACGCAGTACTTTAGTGACCACTATGTTCAGTGGTTATGCAATGGGTGGCATCATGGCGGCTCTCTTTGGTTCATGGTTTACTGCGGATTATGGCTGGCAAATCATGTTCTTCATTGCGGGTATTCCACTGTTACTGTTGCCATTTGCTTGGAAATTTTTACCTGAATCGCTCACATTTTTGGTGAAGGTGAATCGTCATGATGAAGCACGTCGTATGATTCAAACCATTGCACCTGAACAAACCGTGACTGCAAATACTCAACTGGAACTGACTGAAGTTGCGGTTCCGGGTGGAACGTCTGTTAAAGCGTTGTATAAGCAAGGTCGTGGCGTAAGTACGATGTTGTTTTGGCTGTGTTTCTTTATGTGTCTATTAACGCTTTATGCATTAGGCAGTTGGTTACCAAAACTAATGATGGCCGCAGGTTATTCATTAGGTAGCAGTTTGACCTTCCTATTGGCGATGAATATTGGTGCCGTAATTGGTACGATTGGCGGCGGTATTTTAGCGGACAAATTCCACTTAAAACCGGTGATCATTACATTATGTCTTGCAGGTGCTGTGGCACTATCTTTACTCGGCTTTAATTCACCACAGCCTGTGATCTATCTTTTGGTTGCAGTCGCAGGTGCATCAGCAATTGGTTCTCAAATCTTACTCTATAGCTATGTTGCACAGTACTATCCGTTGTCTGTACGTTCGACAGGTATTGGATGGGCATCTGCAGTCGGTCGTACAGGTGCGATTGTTGGCCCGATTCTGATCGGCTATTTATTATCACAAGAATTGCCACATCAAATTAACTTTATGGCCGTGGGAATTCCAGTAGTCATCGCAGCGATTGCAGTGTTCTTTATTCGCAAAGCGCAAACGGATGAAGAGGTTGCCGCTTTAGAAAATGTGAATAAGACTTCAGTGAAAACACAGCGTTCGTATAGCTAAAACATAGATTTAAAAAGCCCGTCATTTGATGGGCTTTTTTTATGTTGTACTCATATTTTTTTTGATTAATTTAACTTTGAAAAATTTATTAATGATTTGATAAATAATGTAATTAAATATTTTAAACAGCTTTCTAATTTAATGTCATTGTTATATAGAGACTCGATCATCGTGTTTTCAGTGCAAGCATAGATCTGAAAATAGTGATGGTATTCAGGGCAATTAGGTAGCTGAGTTTGAGGCTTGTGGTTTATTTTGTTACTTAAATATAGTGAACTCTGGGCTCAGTCAGCGCATGATAGAGGGCATAGATTTATTCACATTTATCAATAATGTCTCAAGATCATGGAAATATCGTCATGTCCAAAGCCGTACAAGATATAAAAGACTATCCGCTCTATGTTGCAGGTAAAGCATTGACTACCGATCAGTGGTTAGAAGTGGATCAAAAATATACCCAAGACGTATATGCACGCGTTGCACTCGCAGATGCTGCAACCATTGAAAAAGCCATTGATTCAGCGGTTAAATCTAGCGCTGCAATGGCGGCATTGGAACCTTTTCAAAAACAAAAAATCTTACTGCACTGTGTTAAACGTTTTAATGAAATGCGTGCAGAATTGACTGAAATTTTAATTGCGGAAGGTGGAAAACCGTGTAAAGCCGCAGCTGCTGAAGTTGAACGTTTAATTAATACCTTTCAAATTGCTGCCGATGCTGTCACACAGATGGATGATGGTCGCATGATCCCATTGGCGGTTACTGCAGCGGCATCTGGCTATCAAGGCATGGTCAAACATGTGCCGATAGGCCCTGTATCCTTGATCAGCCCGTTTAATTTTCCGATCAATCTGACTGCGCATAAAATTGCACCTGCCATTGCCGCAGGCTGTCCATTTGTTTTGAAGCCTGCAAGTTTGACGCCTATTTCAGCTTTAAAAATTGCGGAAGTTTTGGCAGAAACGGATTTACCTAAAGGTGCTTTTTCAGTTTTACCTTGTCCACGTGAACATGCAGATGTCTTGGTAACAGATGACCGATTTAAACTGCTCAGCTTTACCGGTTCCGATGTTGTCGGCTGGGATATGAAAGCGCGTGCGGGGCGTAAAAAAGTGACTTTGGAACTCGGTGGCAACGCTGCTGTATTGGTTGAGCCTGATACTGAAATTTCAGCGGCATTTATTGAACGCTTAGTCGGTGGGGCGTATAACCATGCAGGGCAGGTGTGTATTAGTGTTCAACGCATCTTGGTGCATGCCGATATCTATGCCGATGTGAAGAAAAAACTCGTGGCGAGAATGAAGCAGCTTAAAGCGGATGATCCACAGTTGGAAAGCACCATGGTCGGTCCAATGATTAAGGAAGCAGAAGCAACACGCGTGCATAAATGGGTCGATAAAGCAGTCAAAAAAGGAGCTAAAGCTTTGGTTCGTGGTGAACATCAGGGGGCTTTGCTCGATCCAATTTTATTAGAAAATGTCGATGAATCGCTAGAAGTGTATAAAGATGAAATCTTTGGCCCTGTAGCGATTTTAGAGAAATACAAAAACTTTGAAAAAGGTATCGCCAAAATTAATAGCAGCCGTTTTGGTTTACAGGCGGGCATCTATACGCAAAATTTGAATAAAATGTTGTATGCGTGGAATCACTTAGAGGTCGGTGGAGTGATTATTAATGACATTCCATCTTTCCGTGTTGATAACATGCCATATGGTGGCGTAAAAGATTCTGGCTTAGGTCGTGAAGGGATTCAGTCTGCCATTCGAGATATGCAAGAAGAACGCGTATTGGCGATAAAACTGTAGCAGTTTAAACTTGGGCTTGGTTCAGTATGGATCTGTTCGAAGCCCAGTTTTTGAATCATTTCAAAAAATCTAAAGTGAATAAGAAAAATGAAACGAATTTTATTATTGGTCAGTTTGATGACCGTGAATATGGCTGTCTTTGCCTTTAACGCCACTCAAATGGTGACGGATGCACGCAGTCAAATTGGGAAAACCTTATATTATGATCCTGCGTATACTGCACTGCGTTATCCAATGGGAGATGTCCCTTTAATCAAGGGTGTTTGTACCGACGTGGTAATTCGTGCATTACGACAGCAAGGGATTGATTTACAACAAACCATTCATGAAGATATGAAAGCCAATTTTAAGCAGTATCCACAAAAATGGGGCTTAAAAAGTACTGATAAAAATATTGATCATCGGCGTGTTCCCAATATTCAAACCTGGATGCAACGCCAGGGCTATGTAGTCAAAGATAAGCAGTATTTGGCAGGTGATATTGTCACTTGGGACTTAGGGCGTGGTTTAGTGCATATCGGTGTGGTTTCAGATCGTAAAATGAAAGGTAGCGGGGTTCCGCTGATCATCCATAATATAGGAGAGGGCACACAGGAAGAAGATCTTTTGCATGCCTATCAAATTACCGGACATTATCGAGTGAAATAACTTTAAAAATTTAATTGGAAATAAAATATTCCTAAAAGTTATATTATTAATAACTTAAATTGTATGAAAAATAAGCTGATTAAATGAACATTTAAGCCTAAACACATTATAAAAATGGAATATTTGCCGTAGAAATTACAGAAAAACTTAAAAAAAGTGAGTATTGTTAATTCATACAAAGGGAAAGTTATTTGTGGTGTTTTTAACCAAAATGCGCATGTGATTTTTCTGTTTGCAATTTGGTATAGACGCTCACAAGGTATCTCACCAGATCAAACACCCAGAATTTTATTTTTATGGTTCTTTTTTTGCTCGCGATATAACCATAACAAGCAGCAGTTAAAGATGCCTGAGGTTTAGGTGTTCTATGTCAGATAATCGTGAAATCTGGTCGGCACGATCAGGATTTATCATTGCCGCTATTGGTTCCGCTGTAGGTTTGGGAAACATTTGGCGTTTCCCTTACGTGGCGTATGAAAATGGTGGCGGTGCATTTTTAATTCCCTATTTAATTGCAATTTTTGCAGCGGGTTTGCCTTTATTGTTCTTAGATTATGCAGTGGGGCATAAATTCCGAAAAGCACCGCCAACTGCATATAAAAAACTTATGAACAGTGAGGCATTAGGCTGGTGGCAAGTGATGGTGACACTCATCATCGGGATCTACTATGCCAGCGTATTGTCATGGGCCGGTAGTTACATGTATTACGCCATTGGACAACAATGGGGCTCAGATACGGAAAGCTTTTTCTTTAAAACCTATCTACAAAATGGTGATGGCTTAACATTTGGTTTTGTTCCGACTTTATTTGTTGGTTTAGTCATTGTTTGGGCTGTGGTGATGTTCATTCTCTATGGCGGTGTACGTCGTGGTGTAGAACTTGCCAATAAAATTTTTATGCCGTTATTGATCGTGTTATTTAGCATTTTAGTCATTCAAGCATTGCGTCTACCGGGTGCGGCAGAAGGCTTAAATGCATTCTTTACGCCAAACTGGGAAGCGATGACCGACTATAAAGTATGGTTAGCAGCCTTTGGTCATATCTTCTTCTCGTTATCGATTGGTTTCGGGATCATGTTGACCTATGCGTCTTACTTAAAAGCAAAAACCAACTTAACCGGTTCAGGTGTAGTCGTTGCATTAGCCAACTCATCATTTGAAATCTTAGCGGGTATTGGCGTCTTTGCAGCACTTGGTTTCATGGCACAAAGTTCAGGTGTACCTGTAAAAGAAGTAGTATCTGGTGGTATTGGTTTAGCCTTTATTGCCTTCCCGAAAATCATTTCGAGTATGGGGGCAGGCGGTGATTTGTTTGGCTTTTTGTTCTTTGCTTCGTTGGTGGTTGCAGGGATTACCTCTATGGTGAGTATCTTGCAAGTGCCAATTGCAGCGTTTCAAGACAAATTGGGTTGGTCAAAAAATAAAGCTGTAACGATTGTTGCGGGCGGTTCAGCAATCGTATCTACACTTTTATTCTCTACACAAAGTGCCATTACTTTTGTTGATATCATTGACTACTTTGCCAATAACATTGGGATCGTGGGTGGTGGTTTACTCTCTATTATTTTGGTGTCGTGGTTCCATCGTCCATTGATGAAACAATTACAAGAGCATGCAAATCAATACTCAAGTATCAAGTTGGGTCAAGGTTGGAATTTCTTATTGACCGTGATCACCCCAATTTCATTATTGGTTGCACTTGTATTGACGATTAAGGCTGTCGCAACTGAAGGTTATGGCGGTTATCCTGCAACGACACTTTGGTTGGTGGGTGGTTCGGTATTGGCCTTCTTTGTATTGGGTTCTGTTCTATTAAGCTTGTGTAAAGACAAAGGTCCAGAGGAGAATTAATATGAATACATCTGCAATGATCATGATGATTTTATCAATTGTTTTGCTATGGGGTGGTTTACTTTTAGCGACGATTCATTTGGTGAAAAATCCTGACGAAGCTGAAGATTAAATTTAGAATGACGAAAAAAATGCCCGATGAAATCATCGGGCATTTTTTATGATTGTTTACATCTAAAAAGGTGTTTATTGATTTAGGCCGTTTTTACTATACGGCAATAATAGAAACCATCACCATAACCGACTTTTGGGAAAAGTTGACGGCCATGGATCTGTTCCATACCCCAGTCTGCCTCAATTTTGACTTCTTGAGCATCTGCATGATTAGCAAAAAACTCAACTATTTGCTGTTCATTTTCAGCTTTTAAAATCGAGCAAGTGATGTAAAGCAAGGTGCCGCCGACTTTAAGCTGCTTCCACATGTTTTCCAAAATTTGCTTTTGTAACACTACCGTTTTCGCAATGTCGCCCGATTGACGTAGTAAACGAATGTCAGGATGACGACGCATTACACCCACAGCGGTACATGGCGCATCGAGCACGATGCAATCAGCAAGTTCAGGAGCAGTATAGGTGACGGCATCGGCAGTTTGGATTTCGACATGTTTACCATCGAGATCCAAACGATCAAGGTTTTCAACCACACGTTTCAGACGTTTCTCATCTTGGTCGAGTGCGATGAGTTTCTTTGGTTGGAAGGTCTCTAAAATGTGTGCTGTTTTACCACCCGGCGCAGCACAAGCATCAATCACAAATTTACCGTCAAGATTTGGCAATAGTGTTGCGCAAAGCTGAGCATGTTCATCTTGTACCGAAAAACCACCTGCTTCAAAGCCCGGCAGGCTTGGAATGTGTAGGCTTTCGTCCATCACAATGCCGACATCAGACAGTTCACAGCGATGCGCATCGATACCTTCATCTTCCAAAATATCGAGGTATTCGTCACGGCTGACCTGACGTGTATTGACACGCAAAGTCAGTGGCGCAATTTGTTTAAGCTCATAACTGAGTTCATCAAATTGTTCACCCCAGTCTTTTTTCAGACGTTTGGTTAACCAACTTGGTAAATTGGTCGCTTGTTCAAGTACATCGTAGAACTGTTCTGTTTCACGTGTTGCGCGGCGCAAAATCGCGTTGATTAAGCCACTTAGACTGCCCATACCCAATTGTTTTGCAGCTTCCACCGTTTCAGAAATTGCAGCGTGAGCCGCGACACGGGTACACAACAATTGATACAAACCAAGGTATAAACAGGTTTCAACCACTTGGTTATCTACAGGTTTAGACAGTAATGGTAAAGTCAGTTGTTTCAATGCGTACCATTGACGTAAACAACCAAGCACCAATTCATGGAATAACGCACGGTCTTTATCTGACACGATATTCATTTGCTGCGCGAGTACCGATTGCAGCGATTGACCATTTTGGACAGCCAATAACGTCTTCACTACCTGAGCACGTAAATTAAGGTCTCGGGTCGAGGCGTTGGGAGATTGCTTCATTATAAAATTTGTCCAATAGTCAATTTTTGGGTTTGTAAAATTTGTACAGGGTTGAGTGGTTTAGCACCTGGCCATTGTAAAGAGGTCAAAATAATCACGCTGCCATTGGCACAGGCAACGTGTATGCCTTTTTTGTCGATGGCAATGATTTCACCTGCTTGAGCGTTCGGTGCAGACACAGCAGAAAGTTCAGAATGCCAAACACGTAAGTTGTTTTGTTCATCCAACTGAATAAATGCTACCGGCCACGGATTAAAGGCGCGAATGTTACGATCAATTTGTACAGCATCGATGGACCAATCAATTTTTGCTTCAGCTTTTGATAGCTTATGTGCATAAACTGTTAATGCTTCGTCTTGAACTTCACGGCTGTCTAAATATTGCTGCAATGTTTGTTCAGTGTCTAAAACGGCAGTAATTGCAGTTGCACCTTGCTCTGCAAGTTTGTCATGCAAAGTTGCAGAGGTATCCGTTGCTTCAATCGGGCAGATGGTTTTATACATCATGTCGCCAGTATCTAGTCCGGCTGCCATTTTCATAATGGTGACACCTGTTTCAATATCACCTGTTGCGATGGCACGTTGAATCGGTGCTGCACCACGCCAACGTGGCAGCAATGAACCATGAATATTCAGACAGCCATATTTCGGGGTATCTAGCACCACTTGCGGCAAGATCAAACCATAGGCTGCAACCACCATAACATCGGCATTTAAGGCCTTTAATTCCGCTTGTGCGGCTAAACCTTCTTCAGTCGATGATTTGAAATGAAGGGGTTGGTAAACAGGAATATGGTGCTCTAAAGCCAATTGCTTTACGGCAGAAGCTGTGAGTTTTTGTCCACGTCCAGCTTTGCGGTCAGGTTGAGTGTATACCGCAACAATTTCATGTTGTGTGTTGAGCAAAGCAGCTAGTGCTGTTGCGGCAAATTCTGGCGTACCGGCAAAGATGATTTTCAAAATGAATGAACCGAATCTGTGTTGAATATGTGGATTATAGCAAATGATTAATGCGTAATTTAGAACATTAGAAATTGATTTTTGCAACTTTGAAGCTGTCCAAGCTCAATGATTTCATAACCCAAAATCGCAAATTTGCAATTTTTAAATAAATTATATTTATATAAAATTTAAAAATTATTCATGAAAGTTTTGTATTGTGCAGCCTTTGATGGCGGTATAGTAGATTTCAGTTAAAAGATTTTTGTCGTCAAATCACTCGGTTTTATTTATAGACCCATCTGCCCAAATCTCAGCTTAAAAAGCCATCTTTAAAAACAATGGCTTGGTGTATGATAGGTTTAAAATTCGACTGATTTTACATCATTGTCAGTATGATTTAGCCAGAGTGAATCTGCAGGGTTCATTTCAAGCTCAAACTTTGTTGGAAATATAAAATGCCTGACTATCGTTCAAAAACATCGACACACGGAAGAAATATGGCGGGTGCGCGCGGCTTATGGCGTGCAACTGGTATGAAAGATGAAGACTTCGGTAAACCAATTATTGCTGTCGTGAACTCATTTACCCAATTTGTACCGGGTCACGTTCATCTTAAAGACCTTGGTCAACTTGTGGCGCGTCAAATTGAGCAAGCAGGCGGTGTTGCTAAAGAATTTAACACCATCGCAGTCGATGACGGTATTGCGATGGGCCATGACGGCATGCTGTATTCATTGCCTTCACGTGACTTGATTGCAGACTCAGTAGAATACATGGTGAGCGCGCACTGTGCTGACGCAATGGTCTGTATTTCAAACTGTGACAAAATCACCCCAGGGATGTTGATGGCGGCAATGCGCTTGAACATTCCAGTGGTATTTGTTTCTGGCGGCCCAATGGAAGCGGGTAAAGTCAAAATCCGCGGCAATGACAAAGCGATCGACTTGATTGATGCCATGATTGTGGCTGCAGATGACAACTATACTGATGAAGAAGTAGCAGAATACGAACGCTCTGCATGCCCAACTTGTGGTTCATGCTCAGGTATGTTCACCGCAAACTCAATGAACTGCTTAACAGAAGCATTGGGCCTGTCTTTACCGGGTAACGGTTCTACACTGGCAACACATGCAAACCGTAAAAAATTATTCGAACGCGCAGGCTCTTTAATTGTTGAATTGGCTAAACGTCATTATGAACAAGATGATTACAGCGTATTGCCACGTGAAATGGTGACCAAAGCCTCGTATGAAAATGCCATGACTTTAGACATCGCGATGGGTGGTTCAACCAATACCGTTCTACACTTGTTGGCGGCTGCCAATGAAGCGGGTGTTGATTTCACGATGGATGACATTGACCGTTTATCTCGCAAAGTGCCTGTTCTATGTAAAGTTGCACCTGCGAAAAACGACGTACATATGGAAGATGTACACCGTGCTGGCGGTATCATGTCCATTCTCGGTGAATTAGACCGTGCAGGCTTATTGGACACATCTGTAGGTACTGTTCACGAAGCAAGCTTAAAAGATGCTTTAGATAAATGGGACATTATCCGTACTGAAAATGAAGACGTTTACCAATTCTTCCGTTCAGCGCCGGGCGGTGTACCAACGCAAACTGCATTCTCACAAGATCGATATTACCAACGACTAGATGGTGACCGTGAAAATGGCGTGATCCGTAATGCTGAACATGCGTTCTCGAAAGACGGTGGCTTAGCTGTGCTTTACGGCAACATTGCGCTCGATGGTTGTATCGTAAAAACTGCGGGTGTAGATGATTCAATCTTGAAATTCAACGGTACTGCACGTGTGTTTGAAAGCCAAGATTCAGCAGTAGAGGCGATCTTGGGCAATGAAATCAAAGCCGGTGATGTGGTTGTGATTCGCTATGAAGGCCCACGTGGTGGTCCGGGTATGCAAGAAATGTTGTACCCAACCAGCTACTTAAAATCGAAAGGTCTAGGCAAAGAATGTGCATTATTGACTGACGGTCGTTTCTCGGGCGGTTCGTCAGGCCTGTCTATTGGTCACGTTTCACCTGAAGCAGCAGAAGGTGGTGCAATTGGTTTAGTGGAAGATGGCGATTTAATCGAAATTGATATTCCAAACCGTACCATCAACCTTGCTGTTGATGAAGCAACCATGGCCGCTCGCCGTGCAGCGCAAGAAGCCAAAGGTTGGCATCCAGTTGAAGAGCGTCCACGCAAAATTTCGAAAGCATTGAAAGCGTATGCAATGCATACCACGAGTGCGGCGAAAGGCGCAGTACGTGAAATCTAAACTTTAGATGTTTAATTAAAAAGCACTCCACATGGGGTGCTTTTTTAATTTACATCTACATAACTTGCATTGGATACGAGGAAATGTCATCCGCAACTGTCTGAGGTAAACGGTAATTTAAAAGTGAATGTTTCTGCGATCATTTTTTTAGTTGCAAACAGTTGCCGAGTTTTGCGGATGACAAATGGTTTTGGTTACTTTTGCCGAAACAAAAGTAACATACGAGCTCCGAAAATTAGCTTTTATAGAGGTAAGACTCCGCTGTAATCAGCTTTTAAATGAAATAATGGGACAATAATTCTAAGTTATAGATTTCTTAATCTGATTAAAAATAATGTTTCTTGAAGCAAATAAATAAAATTTAATAATTAGTGGATGTCATTAAAATTCTAAAAAGACAGCCTCGAATAGTAGCTATAATTTATATGGCTTTGTGTAGGCAATCCCTTACTTTTGAAAGATCAAAAGTAACAAAAATCTTTTGTTCTCCTGATATGGCATCCCTGCCATACAGGAAAACAGCGACATCCATGTCGTTTTGTCATGTGATTGAATGGTATTGCATGCGCTAAAAATCTTTTTTGTTGAGATGTAATTTCTTTTACATGCCGAGCGCTTTCTATACAATAAATTTAAAAGAACCCGCCAAAGCTGAAGCCAAAATCAGCCATCGCCAAGGAACAACAATGAGTAAAAATAATATCCGCGAACATTCTGCTCCTGTTTATGAAGGCATAGAGAATGCGCCTGCACGTTCCATGATGCGTGCCACGGGCTTCCAAGATGCAGACTTTAAACGCCCATTTATTGGTATTGCTTCGACTTGGGCCAATGTCACGCCGTGTAATATGCATATTGATGGCTTGGCGCGTGAAGCTGAAAGTGGGGTGAATGCTGCAGGCGGGAAAGGCATTATTTTCAATACCATCACCATTTCTGACGGCATTTCCAACGGTACAGAAGGCATGAAGTATTCATTGCTATCGCGGGAAATCATTGCCGATTCCATTGAAGCTGTGTTGGGCTGTCAGGCCTATGATGGCGTAATTGCCATAGGCGGCTGCGACAAGAATATGCCAGGCTGTATCATGGGTTTGGCGCGATTAAACCGTCCGAGCCTGTTTATTTATGGTGGCACCATCAAACCCGGAGCAGGGCATACCGATATGATTTCGGTATTTGAAGCAGTCGGTCAGCACGCCAAAGGCGAAATCAATGAAATTCAAGTGAAGCAGATTGAAGAAGTCGCGCTGCCGGGGCCGGGTTCGTGCGGCGGTATGTATACGGCCAATTCGATGGCTTCAGCGATTGAAGCCTTAGGCATGAGCTTGCCAGGTTCATCGGCGCAGGAAGCAGTTTCAGCAGATAAAATTGAAGATTGCCAACGCGCAGGTGAAGCCGTGATGAACCTGCTGCGTCTCGATATTAAGCCGCGCGACATTATGACCAAAGCCGCTTTTGAAAACTCGATTAAAGTGCTGATTGCTTTAGGCGGTTCAACCAATGGCGTACTGCATTTGATTGCCATGGCGCATACCGCAGGCGTGGAACTGTCTTTGGATGATTTTGTGCGTATTGGCAAAGATATTCCTGTGGTGGCCGATGTGCGCCCATCGGGTAAATATTTAATGTCGGAACTGATTGCCATTGGCGGCATTCAGCCGCTCATGAAACGCATGCTGGATGCCGGCATGCTCGACGGTTCTTGCCTCACCGTTACGGGCAAAACTTTGGCGGAAAACTTAGCCGATGTAGAGGATTATCCTGAAGGACAGCAAATTATTTTGCCGTTTGATGCGCCAATTAAAAAGGATTCACATTTGGTGGTACTCAAAGGAAATTTGTCGCCGACGGGTGCAGTGGCTAAAATTACCGGTAAAGAAGGGCTGTATTTTGAGGGGCCTGCGCGGGTATTTGAGGGTGAGCAGGGTGCCATGCGCGGTATTTTAGATGGCGAAGTACAAGAAGGTGAAGTGGTGGTGATCCGCGGTGTTGGGCCGAAAGGCGGGCCGGGTATGCCGGAAATGTTAAAACCGACTTCAGCGATTATTGGTAAAGGTCTAGGCCAATCTGTTGCACTGTTGACTGATGGGCGTTTCTCGGGCGGCAGCCATGGTTTTGTGATTGGGCATGTGACACCAGAAGCCTATGAAGGAGGCCCAATTGGCTTGGTTAAAAACGGCGATAAAATTTCAATTAACGCTGAAACCCGTGAAATGACTTGGCATGTGGCTGAGGATGAAATTGCTGCACGTCGCGCGGCCTGGGTCAAACCGAAACCAAACTATACCCACGGCGCTTTGGCTAAATTTGCCAAGTTGACCTCTGGTGCGGAAAAAGGTGCGGTGACTGACCTAAATCTAGACGTCTAATCCATTGTTAAACATTGAACATTCAGCCCTGACTTGATATAAGTTTTGCACAAGGCTTATATCTCATTTAAAACAGCTTCATAATAGAAGTTGAATTTTAAGCATGTGCTGGCAGGTTCGGTACAATTCATCATTTTGAGGCAAAAAACGCATGTCACTGTTACGCCGTTGGTTCGATCCAATCCGATCGAGTTGGTTTTATCAGAAACCGACCCGACAAGCGGTGTTACCCACGGAACAAGGTCTGAGTGTTTATCTTCGACTGGATGATGTTTATAGCTATTTGGCTGCGCAGCAACTGCCTCAATTAGAAGAAATTCTCAGTGATGAAATTAAACCACTGAAAGTGATTATTTGTCGTCAGAGTGCTGAACCTCCTAATCAAATGTCATCGATAGAATGGCAACAATATTGTCTGAATGATGCCCAAATTTTAGCGCGGCAGCATCGTTTTAGTTTTCATGAAACACCTGAACAACCGACCGCCGAAGCTTTAGAACAAGCCGAAATTATTCTAAAAAATACGCCATTACGCGGCCAAGATTTTCTTTATTTACTTGAAGATGTGTTCCACATGCTGTGGCAAAAGCAGTATGGCAAGCTGAGAACACTGTATGCGATGGCCAGCCGTCATCATAAAGCTCAAGATTTTCCTGAACGTATCTTTACCGATACCCCGATTTTATCGGGCTATTTTGAGTTTGGTGAACGTAAGTACCATGCTGTAGATGATTTACTGCGTTTAACGCGCCGTTTAAAACAACAAAAACTCCTGACAGATAACCCGATCTTTATGATCAATCATATTGAATGGCGTGAGCACCTGATCAGTGATGCAGAAGAGTTGAATGAAATTCAGGGACTCGATCCTGAGCTTGATCTCTACATCGCGATGGAAGATCCGATTTCATGGTTACTGTTGGCTTATATTCGTGAGGAATTGGCGGACTATTATAATATTCAGTTGAATGTGTATCCATTGTCGTATCACGGTCGTGATTTGTTTGACTGGAGTTTGGCAACACGTCTGTCTAAACGGACCGAAGTTAAGTTCACGCCATTTTGCCGGCCTACAGAAGCTGCGACATTAGCTATGTCACAGCTTTACTACAGTGCGCCCGAAGAGCAGCGTATTGATGCGATGTATCGCATTTTGGAGGCTGTATGGACCAAAGGGCGTGATTTATCCTTCAAAGCACATTTTCAGGCTTTACAGTATGAGTTAGAGATTTCTGAACTGAGCACTGAGGATATTGCTGAAAAATTAAAAGAAAATGATATGCACTGTGAGATGAAGTCACAGCCCGATTTTCCTGTTTTAGAATTACGTATTGCAGGTCAAAGCTATGTATTTAATAGTTTATATCGCGTTTGGATGATTGAAAGTATTTTCAGTAATGTGTTAGAAGAGAAGTATAAAAGTGAAAACACCGCTGAAAGTGAAGTCAGAGAAGATGAAGAAAGAAAAAGTTGAGTCATTAGAGCAAGCCCGCGCACAGATTGATGTAATTGATCAGGGAATTATTGAGCTCATTGCTGCACGTCAGTTTTATGTCGATCAAGCGGTGCGTTTTAAGCGTTCAGTACAGGATGTTCAATCACCAGAACGTGTCGAAGCGGTGATTAGTAAAATTCGTCTACAAGCCACAGAGCACGGTGTAAATGCAGATATTGTGGAACGTTTATACCGCGATATGATTCAGCATTTTATTCAACGTGAGTTGAAAGAGATTCGACCATAGTTAGGGCGGATTTGAATTTCGTATAAGAGATTTTATGTTAAATCACTGATGTTTGATTTTAGAATAATATTATGAATTGCTTTTATCTCTTCCTCTTTTTGAGCTTGAAACTTTCCATAAGTTGAAAAATGTAAATGCTTATAGATTAAAGGTTTTTTTTCATGAAAAACTTTAAGAGTATGTCCTTCTATTTGTTTAGCATCATTCATCCATGAAAATATAGATGTTTTTTTCATTAATTTAAAAACAGCATCAGAGATAAATACAGCTTTAGTGTGTTCTGAAAAAATGGCTTTATGAATGTATTGTAGATGATTTTTATCAAGATCAGAGCTTTTCAAATCATTTCTACCAGTTGTGGGAAGATGAAGAAGCTCGATAAATGAAATACGAGAAGCATCTTTGCAAGAAAGTCTAATTTTTGAAAATTCTTTATGATATTTTCGCCCATCTCCTTTATATCCATCTAATAAAAAAGGATGATGTACATTGTATTTCTGCCAAAATGAAATAGCATCCTCATGATATTCAATGATTTTAGAAAATATTTTTTGTTCTTCAATATTGGGAGCGTAATTGGCATCTAAGCCAATAAATAAAAACTCTGCTTGAGTAGGACAACATCCCTGATAAGGTTTTTGGCGGAAAGCGTGAATTAGTTTTTCACTTGGATGAACGTTATACATATTTTTATCAGTAGACGTAATGCAAAGAATATTAGTTTATCCGATATAGACACCAACATATTAAACCGTCCGATAAGAAAATCGCAAAAGCGCATATTCTAAAAGTGGACATTTTTATTGGTGAGAATATAGACATTTTGAATGGGTTCTAACAGAGAGCTGTAATCTCTCGTTTTTTTGTTCTAAAACTGCTAAAATTCTTATACGCCATTGACGTACTTGAACCTATGCTATTCATTGAAACCAGTATTTTTACCAAGCAAATCAAAGAGCTTGTGAGTGATGAAGAGTATCGTCAGCTCCAGCAAGATCTCTTGGTACAGCCCGATAAAGGCGACTTAATCAAGAATGGCGGTGGTATCCGTAAAGTACGTTGTGCTCAAGGTAATAAGGGTAAAAGTGGTGGTATCCGGGTGATCTATTATTGGGTCACAGAGGATGATCAGATCTTTTTCCTAGTGGCTTATCCAAAGTCTGTGAAAGATAATCTGACCGACAAAGAGACCTCGATCCTACGTCAATTAGTGAAGGAGCAATTTCATGGATAACAACTTATTTGATGACCTGGTTGCTTCAATCAAAGAAGCTGGTGCTATCAAACGTAATGAGATAAAGGCCAGTCGAGTTACAGCGCTTGAATTGCCGGATATTAAAGAAGTACGTGAGAAAACTGGCTTAACCCAGGCAGAGTTTGCTGCACGTTTGCATATCAGCGCGAGAACTCTACAAAATTGGGAACAAGGCCGTCGCTATCCGACTGGTCCTGCAGCAACTTTAATTCGTATTCTTGATGCTCATCCAAGTCTAATTTAGAAAATTGAGATAATAAAAAAGCCCGACATCCTGTCGTAATGCCAGTCAGTTAAGAGATTGACTGGCTTTTTCTTGGGTATTTTTGAGGTTTTCCTTTTACAACCCTTGGATAACTCCTCACTCTTCTCTCAGGTATAACATACCGATTAGATTTCTCCATTA
>NZ_VOZA01000053.1:0-16497 GCF_013420015.1 Acinetobacter sp. YH12039
AAAATCATTTGAATGATTTCTTCTTGGTCTACGTGCCATAAAATACTCCATATATTGATGTTTATAACATCATTTGAGGAGCAGAATATCACTTATAGGAGTTGTTCAAATTTACGGATCCATCTCTGATCGTTGTCGTCCTGATTTTGCCGTACGATTAATTGAAAGGATTAAACATTTTTTTGATATCCCTAAAATTGTTTTTGTTTTAGTGATGAATAAGCCTCAATTATTACAATCAGTCAAATCATACTATGGCTATGATTCAGAGATGAATGGAGATTATCTTGAAAAATTTGTGGATTTCACAATTAATCTGTCTAACGAGAGTGATATATATGATTTTGAAGAAGTCATTAAGTACCAGTTATTCAGAATTGGTGAGTTGAAATCCCTTGATGATAGGAATGAGTTATTTTATTGGTTATTGGGGCTGCAGTTAGATAAAAGATTAAATAGTCGAGAGTTAATAAAAAAGCTGAATAAATATGCGTTGTTGCGAACACACAATCAAAAGAAGAATTTAATATTACTTAGTTTGATCATAGGGCAGAATCCTTACACAAATTATCATATTTTTATTAGTTCAATTGTCAAAAAAATAAATGGATATTTATGTATTGATAAAAGCAATTTTATGCAAAGACATAATTTGAATACATGGGGTACTAATGGTGTTACTGGTATTGAAGAAGCAGAGTGGTATAGATTAATCTTGGAAAAAGATTTGGGAATTACAGATACATTAATTGATAAGATTCTTTCAGCTTATGATAGAGCTAAACAGAGTAAAGATCCTGAATATCAATTGATTAATGTATTGAAAGATGTATCAATCTCTAAGCTAGATCATTCAAATAATTTTATTAAAGATTGGCAGTCATATATAGATAAAGGGCTTTAAAAGATCATAGATTAAAATACTGAGCTAATTTCCCAATATCATCCGTCTGCAATTGCTCCCGCATCTTTAAAAACTGCTTTTCATCTAAGTCATAAAGCTTAAGGGAAAGTAGTTTTTTGATATTTTCTTCAGGAAAGCGATATTTAATAACTTTAGCGGGCACGCCGCCGACAACTGCATAAGGTGGCACATCTTTAGTCACCACCGCGCCAGTAGCTACCACAGCACCTTCACCCAGTGTCACGCCTTGCATAATCATCGCACGTGAGCCGATCCAGCAGCCATCACCAATGATGGTGTCACCCGCAGGGACAAAACTCCGTGTATCAAACGGAAATGCCGAAATCCAGTCTGTTCGGTGGAGTTGGTTACCACCCATCATAATCACGCATTCTGCGCCAAAACAGACAAAATTACCGATATATAGCTGGTCTATCGGCTTCTCAGTTGTTGCGGGTTTATCGTGTAGATAACGCACCACACAGCGCTCAAAACCCTGATCCCAATATGCAGAATAATATGAATAATTACCTTTGATGTGAATATTTGGGTTCTTCACTGTTTTAGAGATGAACTCAAACTCACACCAATGATTGACAGGTGAATTAATCAATTTTTCAGACATAAGGTTTAATAGCAATAATGATTCGCGTGACTATTTTAGCTGACTCGCTATAAATGTCGACTATAGATAAAGACTTAAGCTCGTTTTAAATGCAGCAAATGCGTGGCTTGAGTATGTCGTAATCCATTCTTACGATTTGCAAAATAACGCTGAGTAATGTCATGTGCAGATAAATCTTCTAAGACCACATAACCCAGCTTTGTCACGGCACGGTGTAACTCATTACTGTGAATTGTCCCAATAATGGGTTCACTTAAAAAATAGGTAAATTTGGAAACAGCAAATGATCCGACACGCTCTATACCAGTTAAATCTTGATAGGGAATGGAATAGTCTAAAACCAATTCGCTACCTGCGGCTGCAAATTCGGCAATGGTTTGCAAGGTGCTCATAGTTGTTTCTGGTTTTAAATAATGCGTCGTTCCAAGCCAAGAAAAGAAAGCGGGTTGATCAGTATCATAAGAACTCCGTTTTAAGGCATGCGCTAGATTTTCTTTCTCAAAATCAATCGAAACAAACTCAACATGGTCTGGAATATGCCCGAGTTTCTGTAGACTTCGTATTTTTAATGTTTGAGTATCTGGGTGATCAACCTCAAAAATTTTAATATCTGAGTATTTCTGCGCTAATCGGAGGACAAAAGAATCTAAACCTGCACCAATCAGCACATATTGTTTAATCCCTTGTTGTACTGCCTTTTCTAATTGATCTTCGGCATAGCGTGAACGTGCCACCACCTGTGCAGTGAGTAATCCAAATGTTTGGTTGGGTATTTTGCTATTCAACGCTTTTATACATGCACGACTTGAAAGCAGTCGACGCCAAATTGGACTGGTTAAACGAAAGGCATAAGGGTCGGAAAAAACAGGTTCGTTCGCATATAAATAATGATTTGCGCGAATGGCAGCGGCAGCTTGTGCCGTTCGGCTTGCATGTCCAAATTTCATCGTGTGTTATGACTCTTTTTGTTTTAGATAACACTTTAATGAAATAAGCCATTTGAACAATGACGTATTCAGTCGACTATTAGTGCTGAACGTACATTTTGGTCACTCGATAGCATGCATTACCTAAGCGAAAAACATAGAACAATAAAAAACCCCTCAAAAGAGGGGCTTAAAATTGCTATCTTAATGAATTAAAGATATTCAACTTTAGAAACTTCGTACTCAACTTCACCTTGTGGTGTGTTGATTTTTACATCGTCGCCTTCATTTTTACCCAAAAGACCACGAGCAATTGGAGAGTTCACAGAGATTTTGTTGATTTTAAAATCTGCTTCGTCATCACCAACGATTTTATAAGTCTTTTGTTCTTCAGTATCTAAGTTCTCAATGGTCACAGTCACACCGAAAACCACACGGCCATTTTGCTCAAGTGATTTAACATCAATCACTTGGCAAGCACTCAATTTACCTTCGATATCTTGGATACGGCCTTCACAGAAACCTTGTTGCTCGCGAGCAGCGTGGTATTCAGCGTTTTCTTTCAAATCCCCATGTTCACGCGCTTCAGCAATTGCTGCAGTAATACGTGGACGATCAACACTTTTAAGTTGCTGTAATTCTTTCTCTAGGGCAATTTTGCCTTCGGGAGTCATAGGATAACGTTGCATTGTTGTCCCTCATGTTTGTAAAAAGAAAAAATCAGTAAAATTTTTACTGACCTAGAAATGAAAAAAAGCCCGCCACCGAGAGGTGGCGGGACTTCTCGGTAACTTAATTAACCTTTAGTAAGGTCTTGTAAGCGGTATACATCCATTGGCAATTTGATTGCTAAAGCTTGGCATACTGCATCAGCACCGTTAAGGGTAGTTGTGTAATACACTTTACCTTGTAATGCAGAGCGGCGGATCGAGAATGAATCTTCTTGAGCCTGTTTGCCTTCAGTTGTATTGATAATGAGGTGAACTTCGCCATTTTTCAAGCGGTCTACGATATTAGGACGGCCTTCAGTCACTTTGTTCACACGTTCACATTCAATACCAGCATCTTTAATCACATCATAAGTACCGCCAGTAGCGATGACTTTGAAGCCAAGATCTGTTAACTGTTTCGCAATACCAACAGCACGAGGCTTGTCAGAATGACGAACAGATAAGAATGCATGTTTTACTTCGCCTTCCGTTGGTAGGCCTGGTAAACGGTCATTAGAGCCTAACACAGCTTTATAGAACGCTTCACCAAATGTTTTACCTACACCCATCACTTCGCCTGTAGATTTCATCTCAGGGCCAAGAATTGGGTCAACACCAGGGAATTTGTTGAATGGGAACACTGCTTCTTTTACAGAGAAGTGTTCAGGAATAATCTCTGTAGTGAATCCTTGAGATTCTAAAGATTGACCAGCCATACAACGCGCAGCAACTTTCGCTAAAGATTCACCAATGCACTTAGATACGAATGGAACAGTACGTGATGCACGTGGGTTCACTTCTAGAATGTATACGTCAGTGCCTTTAACAGCAAACTGTACGTTCATTAAACCAATTACGCCAAGCTCTTTCGCCATAGCGATGGTTTGACGGCGCATTTCGTCCTGAACTTCTTTAGATAAAGAGTAAGGAGGAATAGAACATGCTGAGTCACCTGAGTGAATACCCGCTTGTTCGATGTGCTGCATGATACCGCCGATCACAACGTCTTTACCGTCAGATACGCAGTCTACGTCAACTTCAATCGCATCATCTAGGAAGTGGTCAAGAAGTACTGGCGCTTCGTTAGATGCTTGAACCGCATCACGTAAGTAACGTTTCAATTCTTCGTCGTTGTACACGATTTCCATCGCACGACCACCAAGTACATAAGATGGACGTACCACAAGTGGGTAGCCAACTTTTGCCGCTTCAGCCATACCTTCTTCAGCAGATTTTACGATGCTGTTGTTTGGTTGACGAAGTTGTAGACGTTGAATCATTTGTTGGAAACGTTCACGGTCTTCTGCACGGTCAATCGCGTCAGGTGATGTACCGATAATTGGCGCACCAGCTTCTTCCAAAGCACGAGCCAATTTAAGCGGAGTTTGACCGCCGTACTGAACGATAATGCCTTTAGGCTTCTCGATACGTACGATTTCAAGTACATCTTCCAAAGTGATTGGTTCGAAGTACAAACGATCTGATGTGTCGTAATCCGTAGAAACCGTTTCAGGGTTACAGTTCACCATGATAGTTTCATAGCCGTCTTCACGCATTGCAAGGGCAGCGTGTACACAGCAGTAATCGAATTCGATACCTTGACCAATACGGTTAGGACCGCCACCGATGACCATGATCTTGTCGCGAGTAGACGGATTCGCTTCACATTCTTCATCGTAAGTTGAGTACATGTAAGCTGTGTCAGATTCAAACTCTGCAGCACATGTATCTACACGTTTGTAAACTGGAGTTACGCCCAAGTTCCAACGGTGTTTACGGAATTGTTTTTGTGAAATACCCATCAATTTCGCAATACGAAGGTCAGATAAACCTTTGCGTTTGAACGAACGGATGTTGTCAGCGTTTAAGTCACCAAAACCTAAAGATTTGATTTTCTCTTCAGTTTTGATGATGTCTTCGATTTGGATCAAGAACCAACGGTCAATATTCGTCGCAGCGAACACTTCATCTAACGTGAAACCATGACGGAATGCATCGCCAACGTACCAAATACGCTCAGGACCAGGCACTTTAAGTTCTTGAAGGATTTTCTCTTTCGCACCTTCAGTACCCACTTCGATTTTTTCATCAAAGCCAGCAGCACCCACTTCAAGACCACGAAGCGCTTTTTGTACTGACTCTTGGAAGTTACGGCCAATCGCCATTACTTCACCTACAGATTTCATCTGAGTCGTCAAAGTTGCGTCAGCTTGCGGGAATTTCTCGAAGTTGAAACGAGGAATTTTCGTTACAACATAGTCGATCGCAGGTTCGAAAGATGCAGGGGTTGTACCGCCAGTGATGTCGTTTTTCAACTCATCAAGGGTATAACCGACAGCCAATTTCGCCGCGATTTTCGCAATTGGGAAACCAGTTGCTTTAGAAGCAAGGGCAGATGAACGAGAAACACGTGGGTTCATCTCGATCACAACCATACGGCCGTCTTTCGGGTTGATACCGAACTGAACGTTCGAACCGCCAGTTTCTACACCAATTTCACGAAGTACAGCTAAAGATGCATTACGTAAAAGTTGGAATTCTTTGTCTGTCAATGTTTGCGCAGGAGCAACAGTGATTGAGTCACCTGTGTGCACGCCCATTGGATCAAAGTTTTCAATGGTACATACAATGATACAGTTGTCGTTTTTGTCACGAACAACTTCCATTTCGTACTCTTTCCAACCAATTAAAGATTCATCGATCAATAATTGTTTAGTTGGAGAAAGATCGAAACCACGTTCACAGATTTCAATGAATTCTTCACGGTTGTATGCGATACCGCCGCCTGAACCACCCATAGTGAATGATGGACGGATAATGACAGGGAAGCCGAAACGTGCTTGAATTTCAAGTGCGTGTTCCATGCTTTCTGCAACGTCAGCGCGTGGGCATTCCAAACCGATTTTGCGCATTGCGATATCGAAAAGTTTACGGTCTTCCGCTTTTTCGATCGCTTCTTTGGTCGCGCCAATCAATTCAACATTGTATTTTTCTAGAATACCGTTGGCATCGAGTGCAAGTGCACAGTTCAATGCTGTTTGACCACCCATTGTAGGAAGAACTGCGTCTGGGCGTTCTTTCTCAATGATTGCAGCTACAGTTTGCCAAGTGATTGGCTCGATGTAAGTGGCATCTGCCATCGCAGGGTCAGTCATAATGGTTGCTGGGTTAGAGTTCACCAAAATAACACGGTAGCCTTCTTCACGAAGTGCTTTACATGCTTGAGCACCTGAGTAGTCAAACTCACATGCTTGACCGATGACAATCGGACCAGCACCAATAATTAAGATGCTTTTAATGTCTGTACGTTTAGCCATGATGCTTCCTTAATTACTTCTTAGATGCTTCGATAAGTTCGATGAAATGATCGAACAATGGTGCGCAGTCATGTGGACCAGGGCTTGCTTCGGGGTGACCTTGGAAACTGAACGCAGGTTTATCTGTACGGTGAATCCCTTGTAGGGTTTGGTCGAACAATGATTTGTGCGTAGCTTTCAAGTTTGCAGGTAATGTTTCTGCATCCACTGCGAAGCCATGGTTTTGCGAAGTAATCATCACAATACCAGTTTCCATGTTTTGAACAGGGTGGTTGGCACCGTGGTGGCCGTGAGGCATTTTCACAGTTTTTGCACCTGAAGCAAGTGCAAGAATTTGGTGACCCAAGCAAATACCAAATACTGGTACATTGCGAGCATCTTCTACAATTGTTTTTACAGCTTCAATTGCGTAGTCACATGCAGCTGGATCGCCGGGGCCGTTCGATAAGAACACGCCATCTGGATTTAATGCAAGTACGTCAGCAGCAGGAGTTTGCGCAGGCACGACAGTCAATTTACAACCGCGGTCTGCGAGCATACGTAAGATGTTGGTTTTGACACCGTAATCGTATGCAACAACATGGAATTTAGCTTCAGGCTGAGAGAAACCTTTACCTAATGTCCAAGAACCTTCAGTCCATTCAAAGCCTTCAGGGTCACAGCATTCTTTTGCAAGGTCTAAACCATTTAAACCACCAAAAGCGCGTGCTTTAGCTAAAGCTTCTTCTTCTGTAATGTTTTCGCCAGCAAGGATACAACCATTTTGTGCACCTTTTGCTCGCAGAATACGCGTTAATTTACGTGTATCGATGTCTGCAATAGCAACAACATTGTGTTGTTCAAGGTAATCACCAAGTGATTGCTCAGCACGGAAGTTGCTATGCAATAAAGGTAGGTCACGAATGATCAATCCGTTAGCCCATACTTTATGAATTCGACCTGACTCAGCGTCTTCATCATTACAACCTGTGTTACCGATATGTGGGTAAGTTAGTGTCACAAGTTGTTGTGCATAACTAGGGTCAGTCAAAATTTCTTGATAGCCAGTCATTGCTGTATTAAAAACGACTTCACCAGTCGTACTACCCGATGCGCCAATAGAAGTACCTTTAAAGATAGTTCCGTCGGCAAGGGCTAAAATTGCTGGGGTGCTCAAACCAAAGCTCCTGAAATTTAGGCTGTAAAAAAGCGAGAAGACGAAAAAAAAGGAAGGCCGCTTAAAAACCTACCCTCCTTACATCTGCTCGCTTGAACTTAACACGGCATTATACGCAGAAAGCCACTGAAAGTCCATCGTAAATATCAGGAATAAAGCAGATAAAGCGCTTGCATTTTAGAATAAAGTTTGGTTTTGCAAAATCGTAGAAAAATGTAAGCAATTAATTATTGTCAGACAAATCATAAATTAAAATTTATCAAAAAGCGCTAATGTGGTTCGGTCAGCAAAAACTACAGGTACAAAGTCATGGCAACACAACAAAAACAAACAGCGGCTAAATCCTCCATGAAAGAAGTCGTTATCGAAGGTGCTGAAAAGCTTGAACAAGTTGCAAAAGAAGCGAGTGTTCAAGCCACAGAAGCGGTTACTGAAAGCAAAGAAAAGATCGGAGCAGAGGCAAAGCAGTTGAATGCCAGTGTGCAAGATCAATTGCGTCATTTGAAGCAAGATGTATTGAATAAACTTGATCAGTTAAAAGTTCAGTTTGGTTCATCGCAAAAAGATTTTAGTGAACTCAAAGAGTTTGTGAAAACTGAGTTTAATACGGTTATTGATGATCTTTCAAAACTTGGAAAAGAGCTGAAAGAAGATGTGACCCAAATTTCAGGAAAGCACAAAGATCATTTAACAGAAACATTTAAGCGTTCTAAGGAACATACTTTAGAAGCGTGGAAAAAAGTTTCACCAGTGAAAGCTGATGTTACGGATCAAACCACAGATCTTAAAAGTTAATTGTGAATGACATGAATTTTAAAACGCTTAAGTTAAATCTAGTCATTCCAAGGAGCTGGATTGGGTGAGAGCGAATTAAACATCAAGTTAGCACTATGCATAAGGGAGTCATAAATGGCTCCCTTATTGTGAATGGTACATTTAAGTCCAAAGCAGTTATTTAAAAATAGACAGGCAATAAAAAAGCAAAAGATCGTACTTTTGCTTTTTATTGAAGATCAAAACATTAAAAATTTAGAACTGATGTAGCCAATCACGTTTGTTGTGAAAGTCAGCATTTGGACTACTATGCTGCATGGCATAGTACTGTTCACCTTGAGAGGTTTTCAGTACTGCAGTTAGACCAATATAGAGATCTTCCCATTTAAGTTTGTACTTCAGCATAAATTCTGTCAGATCAAGACTGACATTTAAGCCATAGTGCGTCCGTTTCAACTGATTCAGTTCAATATCGTAAGCAGCTTGTGGCGGCATATCTTCTGGATAGCGATATTCTTCAAACTGGTAAGCCTGCCAAGCTTGTGAAGGGGAGAGGTTGATTTCACGATAAAAGTCTTCGTTGTGGACACCAATAAAAACTTCTAAGCAGGTCTGTTCCCACAAAAAATCGATTCGTGGGTGAGCTGATACCAGTTCTGGCCATTGAATCAGTTGGTTTGGGTCTCGAATCCAATAACCCACATTCAAAGTATATGGGCTTTGTTGTTCGATAGCACCAACGACTGATACAGCCTGAAAGCGACGATCAAAAGCGCTGAGTTCGAAACTTGCCATAAATGTTTAGTTAGACAGGTGTGCGTAGCGAACAAGGTTAGACAGTTTTGCATTTTGTTTTGCCGCTTTGCGGTAAATCAAAGCAATCTTACCAATGGTTTGAACAACTTCAGAACCTGAAACAGTCGCAATCTCAGTAATCATTGCAGCACGAGCTTCACGGTCTTCTGCCACAACTTTCACTTTAATTAACTCATGGTCGTTTAACGCACGGTTTAATTCTTCAACAACGCTTTCTGATAAGCCTTTGTCCGCAACCATTACAACTGGGTTTAGGGTGTGACCAACTTGACGTAAGCGTTTACGTTCTTGAATAGATAAAGCCGCCATAAATATAACCTAATTTTAAAAACGACCTAGTATAGCAAAATCAAAGTTGAAGCGCTGTATTTAATCGGCATTTTCTCGATGAAGATTATTGAAAAAAACATGATTTAAGATGCTTTTTAGATACACATGTCTACTGCAAAAGTGCTGAATTTCACGTACAATCAAGACTGAGAAGTTTTTTTTATTTAGAGAGTTATGGCTACCCGCATTACTAACCAGAAATTATCCAAAAGTAGTCGTGACTGGATGCGTGAGCATCTTGATGACCCCTTTGTGAAAAAAGCACAAAAGGAAGGATATCGTGCGCGTGCCGCTTATAAATTGCTTGAAATTCAAGAAAAATACAAATTGATTAAGCCAGGCATGACCGTTGTCGACTTAGGTGCTGCACCAGGTAGTTGGTCGCAAATTGCCGGTAAACTTGTTGGCGACAAAGGTTTGGTTATTGCTTCTGATATTTTACCAATGGATGCTTTACCCGATGTGACCTTCTTGCAAGGTGACTTTCGTGAACAAGAAGTGTTCGATGAATTGTTAAAAATTTTAGATGGACGTACTGTAGACGTTGTAATTTCAGATATGGCCCCCAATACATCAGGTAATAAGGCTGTAGATCAACCGCGTCAGATCTATCTTTGTGAATTAGCAATCGACTTTGCTCAAAAGGTTCTTGGACCAAATGGACAGTTTGTTGTTAAAGTGTTCCAAGGTATTGGATTTGATGAATACCGTAAGCAAGTTGTAGACACATTTGATGTGCTGAAAACAGCAAAACCGGCGGCTTCACGTGCTCGATCTAAAGAAGTGTTTTTAATCGGGCAGGGACGTAAGAAAGCTTTCAAGTAAAGTTTACTTGCCAACTCGTTAAAAATTGTGCATTTTGTACGTTTTTAAATTATTGCGAAGCTACTCTGCAGCGTAAGTATTAGAGTCACCCATGTAAGTGGGATTGAACGAATTAGATAGAAATGGGAATAAAGCTTTGAGCGATCTTTTTAAGAATGCCGTGTTGTGGCTGGTTATCCTAGGCGTGCTGGTTTTAATCTTCAGCAACGTCAGTGACCGCAATCAACCGACCGCGATGAACTATTCTGAGTTCGTGGCAGCCGTAAATGCGGGTCAGATTAAACAAGTCACCATTGATGGCGAAAGAATTCGTGGCGAAAAATCAAACGGTTCTGAGTTTGAAAGTATCCGTCCTGCGGTTCAAGATCCTGAACTTATGCCGAACCTAATCAAGAACAATGTTGTTGTTGAAGGTACAGCGCCACAGCGTCAAAGTATTTTGATGCAACTTCTGATTGCAAGTTTCCCTGTTCTTTTAATCATTCTGTTATTCATGTTCTTTATGCGCAACATGGGTGGTGGAGCTGGTGGTAAGAATGGCCCAATGAGTTTTGGTAAGTCAAAAGCAAAAATGCTGTCTGAAGACCAAATCAAAGTGACATTTACTGATGTTGCGGGCTGTGATGAAGCTAAACAAGAAGTCGTTGAAATCGTTGACTTCCTAAAAGATCCATCTAAGTTCAAACGACTTGGTGCAAGCATTCCGAAAGGCGTGCTCATGGTTGGTCCTCCGGGTACGGGTAAAACCTTACTTGCTAAAGCCATTGCGGGTGAAGCGAAAGTACCTTTCTTTAGTATTTCGGGTTCTGACTTTGTTGAAATGTTCGTGGGTGTGGGTGCGTCTCGTGTCCGTGACATGTTTGAACAAGCAAAGCGTCATGCGCCATGTATCATTTTCATCGATGAGATCGATGCTGTTGGTCGTCACCGTGGTTCAGGCACAGGCGGTGGTAATGATGAGCGTGAGCAAACATTAAACCAAATGTTGGTTGAAATGGATGGCTTTGAAGGCAACGAAGGTATTATCGTTATTGCTGCAACAAACCGTGCTGACGTATTGGATAAAGCTTTACTTCGTCCGGGTCGTTTTGACCGTCAAGTGATGGTATCTCTACCGGATATTAAAGGTCGTGAGCAAATCCTGAATGTACATTTGAAAAAATTACCTTCTGTGACTGGTGTAGATGTTAAAGTCTTGGCACGTGGTACACCGGGCTTCTCGGGTGCTCAGTTGGCTAACCTTGTAAACGAAGCAGCACTGTTTGCTGCACGTCGTAACAAGAACACGGTCGATATGCATGACTTTGAAGATGCGAAAGACAAGCTTTACATGGGTCCTGAACGTAAATCGATGGTGATTCGTGAAGAAGAGCGTCGTGCGACGGCTTATCATGAAGCAGGTCATGCGATTGTTGCTGAAATCTTGCCGGGTACAGACCCAGTGCATAAAGTGACAATTATGCCGCGTGGTTGGGCACTGGGTGTGACTTGGCAGTTGCCTGAACATGACCAAACCAGCCATTACAAAGACAAAATGTTGAATGAACTTTCAATTTTGTTTGGTGGTCGTATTGCCGAAGAAGTCTTCATTAACCAAATGTCGACTGGTGCTTCAAATGACTTTGAACGTGCAACGAAAATGGCACGTGCAATGGTTACTAAATACGGTATGTCCGATAAGATGGGCGTCATGGTTTACGAAGATGACTCACAGCAGTCATTCATGGGTGGTTTAGGAAGTCGTGTGATTTCTGAAGCAACTCAGCTTGAAGTTGACCGCGAAGTTCGCCGTATTTTAGATGAGCAATATAAAGTTGCTCGCGATATTCTTGAAAATAACAAAGATATAGCACATGCTATGGTAAAAGCATTGCTTGAATGGGAAACCATTGATCGTGATCAAATCCGTGACATTATGGAAGGTCGCGAACCTCAACCACCAAAAGTGTACATTGCAGAAAATCCAGTGATTGATGTAACACCAACGGATGGTCCAGATGTTCCACCACCATTGCCGTCATTGCCAAAAGCATAAAATTTTAAAACCACCTTCGGGTGGTTTTTTTATATGAAAATAAATGCATGTAAGCGAAATGCTGAGCAAACTTAGCGTTAAAATAAGCACAGCAAAATCTGGGATGTGTAATATGAAGTTAGTGTCTTTGCCTAATAAAATTTTAAACTGTGGTAACTTGCAATTAGATTTGTCAGAGCCACATGTGATGGGGATTTTAAATGTCACACCGGACTCTTTCAGTGATGGTGGCAAACATAATGGTAAAGACCAAGCTATAGCACATGCCTTACAAATGATTGCTGAGGGCGCGACAGTGATTGATGTCGGTGGTGAGTCAACACGTCCAGGCGCATCTGTTGTTGAGGTTGAAGAAGAAATTCGACGGGTCGTACCCGTCGTTGAAGCCTTATCCAAACACAATGTGGTGATTTCTATAGATACCTCACAACCTGAGGTGATTGAGGCAGCGGTTCAGGCAGGTGCGCATATCTGGAATGATGTACGTGCATTAACTCGGCCGAATGCCTTAGAAACAGCTGCAAAACTGAATATTCCAGTGATCATTATGCATATGCGCGGCGAACCCACCACGATGAATAATCTAGATCAGTATCAAGATGTTGTGGCTGATGTCATTGATGAATTAAAGCAACGCGTGCAAAATGCATTGGACGCAGGCGTGCGTGCAGAAAATATTATGATTGATCCGGGTTTTGGTTTTGCTAAAAATGCGCAGCAAAACTTAAAGCTTTTACAGCAATTCTATCAATTGAATGACATGGGCTATCCGATCCTGTCTGCATTATCACGTAAGCGTTTTATCGGTGAAGCACTTGGCGGTGCAGATGCACAAAATCGCGCTGTAGGCTCGGTTGCAGCGCATCTACTCAGCATTCAACAAGGTGCATGTATGGTTCGCGCACATGACGTCAAAGCGACGGTAGATGCGATACGTGTTTGGCAAGCCATGCAGAATGCAGTGTGATTTGAAAATACTGAATCCCAATAAATTTGGTGAATTGTAGTATTTGTGTTATATAAGCGCCCTGAATGTTTTGTGATAGAGTTTCGTATGTTTGCAGATTTACTGCTACCCATGTTTGATGATGAATATTACCCAGATGTGTTGGTTGCAGAGGTGAAGTTATTGGTTGTTCAATTTGCGAAGAAAATTGCAAAAGCAGATTTAAGTTCAACTGATATCTACCATTTTGCCAATGAAACGGTTGCACAGCTCAATAAGATGAAACCTCAATTTGAAGATTTAGATTCGTCTTTGGATGATACGGCTGCAGATTATATTGCAGAAGCCATGATGATGGTGCTGCAAGATGAAGGTCATATGGAAATTGAAATGGAAGAGTTGGTTGCTAACCGAGAATGGTAATTGAACTTTAAATAAAAGCCCTGTAGTGACAGGGCTTTTTTGTGTCTAGGGATTTATAAAATTATTCAGCATTGTCTATAAAATCTTTAAACGATGATTTGATCGATGCTGATAGTTTCTGTTCTTCTTGCATGGCTTGTAAGTGTAGTGTGTAGAAATACGTTTGATGTACTTTTTGTTTTAAGGATTGTTGATAAGACCAAAATGCCAGTTGGCGAAGCTTTTGTAGTTTTACCCGTTCAATGGCGCTGCTTTCAGGTTTATAAAATAATTCAGTAAATACACATAAAAACAGACTGAAAAAAAGTCCGCAGAGACTGATGAGGTTTAATACATCTGCTTGTAGATACTTAAAGTTTATAGCGAGGATAAGTGTTAATCCGCCAAGGAGATATAGTTGTATTTGCAGGCGTTGAACTGCGGACTTGCTGCTAAAACGTGCTTGATAATGTGCATACCAAACATAGCAATAGATCAAAGCAAGAATAATCAATATACCAAGATTAAACGCCATGTTTGGGTCGTGAATTGAAAATGTCGTCGAAAGCATCTGGCCAAGTACAGCGCTGCCAAGAGAGATTAAAAGTATCAGGCAAAAGCTAAAGATTAAAACGGGTGCAGTAGGCGTGAGATTGATAATTTTAAAATGCGCAAACAGCAGCCGTTGATAAAAGGCATCGGGATGCTTAAGTTGTAGTGCAGGGAGATCAAAATCTGAAGGTATTGGCATTGAATAATAATAGATTTATAAATTTTAGGCATAAAAAAACCAGCAAATTGCTGGATGTTTTATTGCACCAATCTTAGAAGTATAAGAATGGTGCCCGAGGCCAGACTCGAACTGGCACGCTTTGTGGGCGGGGGATTTTAAATCCCCTGTGTCTACCGATTTCACCACTCGGGCATGTGCGCAATAATAGAGGACGAAATGGAGCTTGGCAAGTGTATTTGATGGTATTTGTTTTAAAATCAATCAATTCATGCATATAAATTGAAAATATTCAAAAATATTGATGTATTGAAGGACTTTTTAAGCTGTAATTGAAAGTTTATTGCACTTCATTAACGCTGACTTATTTCATTAACTCATCAAGATAATGTTCAACATTTTGGTGTTTTAGCTTTTTACACAGCTGATTTTCCTGATGCAGCATTTGTATGTGTAAATTTTGGAACTGGGTAAAGCGCTCAGATAACTGTTTATGATTTGCCTGATTCGGATTACTGAGCGACAAACGTAATTTTGCTTTAAGCATTTGTTTATACGACCAATATGCAATACGACGTGTCTCTTGCAGAAAATAGTATTCTTGGGTGTTACTTCCACCTTTGAAAAGATTTTCTTTATAAAAACGCACAAAGCCGAAACTCATGGCGAAAAAGAACAATACAGATTGAACAAAGGTGCTTTGTAAAAAGGCGATATTGAGTAATTGTAATAAAATCACGATCGCAAGTCTGAACGGCGTATTTTTCAAACTTTGATACAGGGACATTGAACTGTGCTTGATTTGCTTGATGACTAAGGGCACAACCAGCATGAAAAACAGCATAATACTTAGTACAGCAATACCATGAGCGCGAAACTCACTCATTTCTGGAAAATACAGTTGCACTGCATGTCCAATACTCATGCTCAAAGAAATAAAAATCATCGCCGCCAAAACCCAAGGAATAAGTTCTTTGAGTTCGTCTAAAATGCCTTGAGTTTTCAGTTGGCTATAAAATAAATAATTATGTTTAAAGGCTGCTGGATATTGCTGTTTCAGTTGTTGAAGGTAAAGCGCAGCCTGTTTCTTTTGAGCCATATTGTGACGTTAGTATTAAAGCGTGAAAGTAATATAGTTGATTTCGATATTTTTAACAGAATTTTTTTCTAAATCATGTTGTATATCTGAACATTATAAGAGAAATCACAATTTCTATAGTGAAGGTCGCAGTTTTCATCCTTCTTTTATGCGAAAATACATACTTATTGAATATTAAGTTTTTATAGGCAGTTTATGACTGATCATTCTCCTGAAACATTAAGCGATATCGAAATTCTAGACATTCTACAGTCGATGAAATCAGATGTTTTAAATACTGAAGCAAATGAAGTGATTCGTAGTGGGGGAAAAGCTGGTCGTCAAGAAGCACACAAACAAGCTTTGGTAAAATTAAATCAAGCATTTGAAGATAAATTTGTTGAAGCTGTGACTTTAGCTTTAGGCTTAAATGAAGGCCAAAGTAAAAAAATCCGCTACAAAAAAGACCGTATCCGTATTTTGAAAGTTCGTGGTATCGATTATTTAGCGATTGATGGTGCTGAAACTGCACAAGTATTGTCGCAAGTTGCACAAGCGATTGTACGTGAAGACGCAACGGTGACTCATGACCTGCATAACATTTTTCCATTTTGGAAAGAAGGCTGGCCAATGGTTCAATTCGACAATGTTTATAAAATTTTAGAAGATGACATTCGTATTCATTATGAAGCAGTTCTAGAAGCATTAATTTCAAAGCATTAACCACTACAAATGAACCTGTGAGTGTAAAGCACTGGCTAGTTCTGTATTGTTAAGCATAAAAAAAGCACCTGATGGCACTGCTGTCCCACAATTTTTCACAAGAGGAAGCTCATTTGAGCTTCCTCTTGTTTTATGGGTATTTTATCGGGTGAAAATAAAGCTTTTAAAGTTCTTCTTTCAAACAAATTCACTTGAATTAT
>NZ_VOZA01000054.1:0-16304 GCF_013420015.1 Acinetobacter sp. YH12039
TATAAAGAGTTCCTGTACCGCCATACTGTCAGCGCAGTGCGGTATCGAAAGGTGCAATCTCTAAGATTGCATGGGTCGCAAAGATTCCCCCACCATAGCTCTTAGCTTGGTGGTGGGAGTATGTCAAAGTCTTGCATTAAATTAATATGAATTCGATCTGTTGCATATACAGAAAATGTATCGAGTCGATTGATAGTTATAAAAATAGTGATAAAAAAAGCTCCCGAAGGAGCTTTTTATTTGCTGAAACTTAGATCAGTTTCACGCCTTGTTGACCGGCAGGGGTCACTTTGAAAATTTCAACTTCAAAGGTGATATTTTTACCAGCTAGAGGGTGGTTGAAATCCACTTCGGTAATGTCTTCACCTACAGTTTTGATTACTCCATACAGACTTTGTTTGGCTTTATCTTCAAACTCAATCATATGGCCTTCAACAGGACGCTGCTCAAATTTGACGGTATCAAATTTTTGTACGTTTTCTGGGTTCCATGGACCAAAAGCATCTTCAGGAGGAAGGCTTACGGTACGGCGGTCACCTGCACGTAAACCGAATAAAGCTTTCTCAAAACCCGGTAATAAGCTGCCATCACCCATGACAAGGCTGACAGGTTCAGCACGGCTACGGGTATTGTCAATTTCTACGCCATTTTCAATAGCAACAGAAAAGTGAAGGTCTACTTTAGAGCCTTCTTCAATACGAGTTTCCTCGTTAGGATTGATAAAATCAGTCATTTTGCGCTTCCGCACGTTGAATTCGGTGTTTTTCTAAGAAAAACGTATCGATAAGAAGCAGAATCGTGCCTAAAGTAATGGCACTGTCTGCAATATTAAATGCAGGAAAGTGGCTGTTGTTGTAATACACGTGAATGAAATCCACCACATAACCTAAAGATACACGGTCAATTAAGTTACCGATTGCGCCTCCTAAAATCAGGGCAATGGCAATCGGAAGGACTTTCACGTTTTTTGGCATACGCATGAGCCAAAATACAAAAATGACAGACACAAGTCCTGCGAGTGAAGTAAAGAAATAACGTTGCCATCCACCGGCATCGGACAAGAAACTAAAGGCAGCGCCATAGTTATGTAGTAATGTCCAATTTAAAAAGGGCATGACAGGTACAGGATCTGCGTAGTTCAGATGTGTACTTGCAATCCATTTGGTCCATTGATCCAAAATAATGGCAACAATGGATAAGCCCACCCACACTAAATTGTGTGGGTAGAATTGAAAGAAGCCCTTTTTTTCTTGTGGATTAGGCATATTTTCTCTCTTCGCCTTGACCTGTAGGAAGGTTAATAATACAACGAGAACAAAGACCTGGATGTTCGTGATGTGTATTCACATCTGGCAGTACATGCCAGCAGCGTGCACATTTTTCACCGTCAGCAGCAGAGACTTTGACATTTAAACCGTCAAGGTCAGAGGCTTCGCCTTGTGCTGCGTCAAATTCATTAACAATCACTTGAGAGGTGATGAGGACAAAACGCAGTTCTTCACCGAATTTGTCTAAAACAGCTTTCAGTTCAGCATTGGCCCAAAGTTCAACTTTGGCAGACAAGTTTGAACCCACAGTTTTTGCAGTACGTGCAGCTTCAATAAACTTGTTTACTGCAGATTTGACGGTGATCAAGGTTTGCCATTCAGCTTCAGTCACCAGATTCGCTGTAGAGGCTACAGGAATGTCATACCACTCCGCAGTAAATACATATTTCTCAGATTGCTCTGGAATCAACGGCCAAGCTTCTTGTGCGGTAAAGCTCAAGATAGGAGACATCCAACGGACAAAGGCTTGAACCAAGTGATACAACGCCGTTTGTGCAGAATGACGCGCTGCTGAGTCTGCTTTGGTGGTGTACTGACGGTCTTTGATGATGTCGAGGTAGAAACCACCCAAGTCATTAATACAGAAGTTGGTCAATGCGCTAGTCACGATATGGAAGTTCATATCTTCATAAGCTTGTTGAATAGTTTTTTGTACTTCCGCAGCACGTTGCAAGATGTATTGATCCAGTGCGATCAATTGATCGACAGGCAAAGCATCAGTCGATGGTTTGAAGCCATTCAAGTTAGCCAACAAGAAACGCAACGTATTACGGATACGGCGGTAACCATCTGATGCACGGCTGAAGATTTCTTTACCTGCAGTCATTTCATAACGGTAGTCTGCAGACGCAATCCAGAAACGTAGGCCATCTGCACCCATGTCTTTAATGATGTCTTGCGGAGTGATCACGTTACCGATCGACTTCGACATTTTGCGGCCTTTTTCGTCCACAACGAAGCCGTGAGTCAATAAGCCTTTGTAAGGTGCGCGGTTATTAATCGCCATAGATGTTAACAATGAAGATTGGAACCAGCCACGATGTTGGTCAGAACCTTCAAGGTACAAGTCAGCAGGGTCTTGCAATTCTTCACGTTCACGAAGTACTGCAAAGTGTGTTGTTCCAGAGTCGAACCATACGTCTAAAGTGTCACGTACAGCATTGTACTGCTCTGCATCTGCACCGATAAACTCAGACGCATCACGGTTATACCAACCGTCAATACCTTCTTGTTCAATCAGCTTCGCGACTTCTTCGATTAGCTCAGGGGTACGCGGGTGAAGTTCGTTGGTATCTTTATGCACGAAGAATGGAATTGGCACGCCCCATGTACGTTGACGTGAGATACACCAATCTGGACGACCTTCAATCATCGATTGGATACGGTTTTTACCCCAATCCGGTACGAAGCTGATGTCATTTTCAATCGCGTTCAATGCACCTTGGCGTAAACCTTTTGCATCCATGCTGATGAACCATTGCGGTGTTGCACGGAAGATAATCGGTGTTTTATGGCGCCAGCAATGTGGGTAGCTATGTTTGATCACCACATGTGCCCAAAGTTTGCCTGCTTCGGTTAAAGCAGTAATGATTTTTGGATTGGCTTTGTAGATGTGTTCGCCTGCAAAAATTGGCGCAGTCGGTAAATATACACCGTTGCCGCCAACTGGATTGTCGACTTTCAGGTTGTACTGTAAGCCAACTTTATAGTCGTCCACACCATGGCCTGGCGCGGTATGCACAGCACCTGTACCACTGCCGTCTGTGACATGCTCACCCAAAATCACTGGCACTTGGCGTTCAGCAATTAACGGATGTTGTAGTACTAGATTTTCAAGTTTTGCACCAGCAAATTCAGCAATCACTTCTACTGCGTTAAAACCATAACGCTGAGTTGCAGATTCAACTAATGATTTTGCAAGGATGAAGTTTTGCGCTGCTTTGTCTTCGCCAGTTGCTTTCACCAATTGGTATTCAAGCTCAGCGTGTAGAGCAACCGCTTGGTTGGCAGGCATGGTCCAAGGCGTAGTTGTCCAGATCACGATATCTGTAGAATCGCTAACTGTAACACCTAGGCGTGCAGATAAATCAGCTAAATCAACAACGCTAAAACCAACGTCAATCGCATCTGATTTTTTGTCTTCGTATTCCACTTCAGCTTCAGCTAAGGCAGAACCACAGTCCAAACACCAGTTCACAGGTTTAAGACCCGGCTCAATATGGCCTGCTTTGGCAATTTCACCGAGCGAACGAACGATGTCGGCTTCTTGTTTGAAGTTCATGGTGAGGTAAGGGTTGTCCCAATCACCAAACACACCCATACGCACGAAGTCTTTTTTCTGTAATTCAACTTGGGTGTAGGCATATTCACGGCAGGCTTTACGGAAAGTTGAGGCATCTACTTTCACGCCGACTTTACCGACTTTTTCTTCAACTTTCAGTTCGATTGGAAGACCGTGACAGTCCCAACCTGGTACATACGGTGCGTCAAAACCGTCCATTACACGGCTTTTGATGATGATGTCTTTCAGGACTTTATTCACCGCATGGCCTAAGTGAATTTGGCCATTTGCGTATGGAGGGCCGTCATGAAGCACATATTTTTTCTTGCCAATACGCGATGCACGAATCTGCTGATAAATGTTGTCGGCATACCACTCTTCTAACCATTTCGCTTCACGTACTGCGAGATTTGCTTTCATCGCAAATTCAGTACCTGGGAGGTTTAGCGTGGCTTTATAATCCACTGCATTTTCAGGAGTTTGCTTATCGCTCATGCAAGTTGTCTTCCAAATTTATCAGCCCGTTGACTGACGCGTTTTACAATAAATAATCGGGGTTTAAAAGGGGAAATGAGGGTGCTGACCTCGAAACTCAAGGAGCTTTTCGACGTCGTCATCAATTCCGGCTTTCAGTGCTTCAAGCGAAGGGTAGTCCTTTTCGCCATGTAAAAAGTTCAAGAACGTCACCCGCATTAACAGGCCATACAGATTAGCAGAAACATCAGGAAAATGTACTTCTAATCGCCATTCAGGATGTTCCTGTTTAATTGCGGGACGCGTACCAACATGCCCTGCACCAAACAGGGCAGAGGGTGCATAACCTGCAACCCCTAATTTGTCAGCATTTTCGTTTTTTACTTTATCTGTTAAAGATTCGGTTTCACAAATGACATCGACTGCATAAATGCCATTTAAACAAGGTTTATGACGGTTTAAACGCACATTAATGGTAGGAAAATTAATGGTGCGACCGATTTGATCGCCATACTGCACACGACCGGTGATGCTATAAGGACGACCTAAAAGTTTTGCGGCATGGGCAAGGTCGCCTGCTTGTAATGTCTGACGAACCAGTGTCGAACTGACACGTTCGCCATCAACTTCGACATTTTGCAGGGCTGTGACTTGGAAGCCGTATTGGCGTAAAAATTCGCTATTGCCTTGGCGGTTTTTGCCAAAGTGATGATCTTCGCCCAAAACTAAACTTTGTGTATTGAGTTTATTTTTTAAAATATCGGCAAATTCTTCGGCGCTGAGATTACGAAAGGCATTGTCAAATTTCGCCACCACAATATAGTCGACGCCTAGTTCAGTTAAATATTCGACTTTTTCACGTAGTGAACTGATTCGAGGCGGTGCATCATAAGCTTTAAAGAATTCAAGCGGTTGTGGCTCAAAAATCATCACAGCTGTTTTTAAGTTTTGTTGCTGTGCTATGTCTTTGAGCTGGCTGACCATCGCTTGATGACCCAAATGTACACCATCAAAATTGCCAATGGTCACGGCAGTTTTGGGGAGTTCTAAGTGGGGCGCTAAAGCATTCAGACGGAGCAGCTTCATGGGCGAATCAATTGTTGAAAATGTTTGAGGGCTATATATTGCCATAATCTTCTGCGTTCGTCTTGTTGTTGTGTTTTTACTCAAGTTTTTTTATGCAGAGATGAATTTACTATCAATAAAATAAATTATAAAAATAAATATTAATCAATTTTTCTTGTTTAATGGTGTGCTTAAACTATAGACATTCCATTTTGATGAGCATCATGCGATGAAAATGCCATTTTATCAACTCCAGCATAAACAAGACTTGATTCGTCATTTCACCCCAAACTGGTTTACGGTGGTGATGGGCACAGGTGTGGTGGCCCTCATTTTACCATCTATAGCGGTGGCGCCGCAGTGGATGTGGTCCTTCGGAGCAGCGCTGTGGCAGATCAGCATCGTGTTGTTCATATTGTTTAGTGGGATGTATCTCAGCCGATGGATATTGTACCCACAAGCAGATTTTCCAGCATCCAGTGATGAGTTTATTTCTTGGGGCGATCCCCATGGCACTGGCAACCCTGATCAATGGCGCATTGAAATTTGGCACCACGCTATACACAGAGTTTTTGGGCATGAGCATCATCACATGGGCTGAATATTTATGGTATGTCGATGTGTTGATGTCAATAGCGATTGCATGGTGTGTTCCATTTCTGATGTTTAGTCGTCAGCAACATGCGCTGCAAGGCATGACCGCAGTATGGTTATTGCCGATAGTGGCTTGCGAGGTGGTTGCCAGTTCAGGCGGTTTATTGTTGGCGCATTTACCTGCACAGGCCCATGCTGTCCATATTTGCTGGGGAGTTATCTGCTTTGGGGGATCTCAGTATTTCCTGCATTTGCCATCTTAAGCATCTTGTTGCTGCGTCTGGCTTTACATCAATTGCCAAGTAAGGAAATGGCGATCAGCAGTTGGTTGGCCTTAGGACCGATTGGGACAGGGGCTTTAGCGCTGTTACTTTTGGGCGAGCAAGCCCCACGTATTTTGACAGCAGTAGACTTGGCAGATTTAGGACAGGTGTTGCTTCAAGGCGGCGTGTTCGCAGCCCTTGTTCTGCTCGGATTTGGTGTATGGTGGTTTGGAATCGCTATACTCATCACGCTAAAACATTTACGAGATTTACCCTTTAATCTCGGGTGGTGGGCGATGACATTTCCATTCGGCGTTTTTAGTTTGGCGGTCATCAATTTGGCGGAACATACGCAATTAAATGCTATCCAACAGTGCGGCACCTTTTTTGCAGTTTTGCTCTGTACGCTTTGGTTATTGGTGATGCTGAAAACTATACAAGGGTTTTATCGTGGCAGCTTATTTTTTTCTCCGTGTTTAAAAGCGTATTGTGATGCTCAGAGCACATCTTAAATGATGTCGGGTGAATGTAAATCCGTTGAAGAAAAATATAGCGCGTTGGCTTTGACGGATTTCAGCAAACAAATATAGAGCTTCTGCAAGCGTGTGATGCAGTTACGTTATTTTGCTATCCAAGCAAAACATTCATGTATAAAATTTGCGCGTATTTTCAAGAGATCAACAGGTTTCGAGATATAAACTTGCTTGTAGTGTAGGTGCTAGAGTAAGGATTATGGATTAAAACAAAAAAGATAAAAATAAGGATCGAATTATGTGTAATCAAACCAGTTTTTGGGATGATGCCAAAGGATTATTAGAAGAATGGTACGTCGCTTGTACCTCTAAAGAACTCAAAAAAGATCAGCCTTTTTCAGCCACCCTGTATGGTAAAAAATTTGTTCTGTTCCGACAAAAAGATGGAACAGCCGCTGCATTGCTCGATCAATGTGTGCATCGTGGTGTGCCTTTGTCTAAGGGTAAAATGACCGATGGCTGCGTGACATGTCCATATCATGGTTGGTCGTATCAGGGCGATGGGCATGTGGCGCATATTCCTAGTGTCAATGGACAATTTTTTCCAGAAAAACCGCATCCCTTTAAACAGCGTAGTTTTGATGTATGTGAGCAAGATGGGGTGGTATGGATTTATCTCGGTGAAAAGCCCAAACAGGAACGCCCGGAAATATTTAAATTACCGTTTTATGATCAAGCCGGCTGGGTCAGCTATTACATGGTCGGCAGTTATGATGGCGAGATGGGCGCTGTTGCACAGAATATAATGGATGTAACCCATACCATATTTGTCCATGAAGGCTGGTTTCGTTCAGAGTCGGGAAAAGCCGTGGATGCCACCATAGATGTCGGGCCGCGCAAAGTAGTCGTTGACTATCATGACCATGATGCAGATGTCGGCATGATGCCATGGCTGACCAATCCGCATGGTGCTGAACAGGTCCACCGCGACAGTTTTATCGCGCCGAATATTACCTTGGTGGAATACCATTGGGGAGAGCCATCGGGCATGGTGTTTAATAGTCTGATTAGCCCTGTGGGGCCGTATGAGTCACGGGTTTATACCTGTGTCAGTTATAAATTTCCGATTCCAAAATTGTTGTCTAAGGCATTGATGCCGGCTGTGAATGCCTATACTTGGGTGGTCAACAAACAAGACATTAAAATTTTGTCAGCGCGAAGAGCTGGCATCGAGCATATGCCGATGACCCATTCGCATAGTGTGAGAGGGGATATGGCTCATATTGCCTTAGAAAAGATTTTAGATGCCTTACGTCATGACCAACAATTGGCACCATCTTTTATTGGCAAGCGGCCGATGCAATTTCAAATTTGATAGCATTCAAATCTGTGTGAGGAATTTATTTTCTGAGCAATGTGATTTTTGAAGATGATTTTTTCTGCGCACGTGCAAATGTATGCTATATGAAGGCATCAATTTGAGGAGACCGCTATGCGTCAGCAAATCGCTTTAATTATGGCACTGCCGAGTGAATCTAAAGGCTTGTTTGAAGCCGCAGGCATTGAAGTACATTACAGTGGTATTGGTAAAGTCAATGCCGCATTTAAAGCCTTTGATGTGATTCAAAAAACCGGATGTCATACTTTGCTGAATTTGGGCACTGCGGGAAGTTCACATTTTGATGCACATGCTTTGGTTGAAGTAGCTCAATTTGTACAACGGGATATGGATGTATCGCCTTTGGGTTTTGATGTGGGGGTGACGCCGATGGATACCGATCATCCTGCTGAAATTCAGCCAGAGAGCATGTTTAGCCATTTGCCTAAAGGAATTTGTGGTACAGGCGACAGCTTTGAAACTGGGCTGCCGAAAGTACCGTGTAATCTTGTCGATATGGAAGGCTACGCAATCGCTAAAGTATGTAAAAAACTGGGTGTTCGCTTTGTATCGGTAAAATATATTACCGATGGTGCGAATGACACAGCGCATCTGGATTGGGAAGAAAATTTATTATTCGGCGCAAAGAAATTATTGAAATTATATCAAACAGTCAAATAAGGCATTTAGCTAATTTCGGTCGGCGACCATAGAATGCTATGGTCGTATGCCAATTCGACCCAATTCAATTTACTTTTCTGGGCGTGGAATTACACCGTAAAGCATCATATGAACGGTATGTTGAATAATCCGTTGTTGCATACTGCGATTACGTAAGGTTTTTCCAGTGACCATTTCCATTTGGGTTGCAAAGTCAGCATAGTTTTGCGTAATTGCCCAAATGTTCAGAATTAAAAGTTCTGGATCAATATCTTTTGAAATTTTACCTTGCTCTTGCCAGTTGCTGATGACTTTGGCTTTGCGTTTAACTAATTTTTTTAGTGGGCCTTTTAAAATTTCAAGAATGTGTGGTGCGCCCTGAATGACTTCAAGTGCGAACAAACGTGAGGCTTTCGGTTGCGTACGAGATACTTCAATTTTCTGCAATAGATAATTGGTGATCGCTTCTTCAGGCTCAAGGTCTGCTTCCAACATTTGTAGCGGAGCAAGCCACTTTTGTAGAACCGTTGTCAGAACTTCAACATAAAGCGCTTCTTTATTTTCATAGTAATAGAAAATATTCGATTTATGCATTTCTGCAATCTGTGCGATCTCATCCAAGCTGGCGCCATTGAAGCCATACAGGGAAAAGACATCCAGTGCTGCATTAAGCAACTGGTGGCGTTTCTGGGTACTCTTTTTTTGTTCCATTAGCTCTTTTAAGAAAATGAAAAGGGAATATTGAATTGTACGGCAAATCAACAGATTTGTGCACAATCATCGTTTTTAATTTTATGAATTTTGGCAGTTTATTCTATTCAACGGTCAAATAAATACGACGAATGCCATAATATTTCAAATAATCATTTTAGGGTGAAATTTAAATAAATCATTATTTTTAGTCATGGATTTATATGATTTGTCGTAATTTTTGTGATGTATTTGTCAACAGGCGATAAATCTCCCCTCAATGCAAAACAGGGTTTTGTTGCGATATTGCTCTTGAACAGGACAGGAAGTCACACGGTTTAAGTGATGATTTCCTGCACAAGTACAGCTTAAGTGGCCAAGACAGCTTGTAAGACTTGTTGTTCAAGTTCAGTAAATTCAATGCCTTTTTTTCGTGGACGGGCCAAATCGACACGAAATTCTTTGGCAATATGGCCTTTATCCAGCAAGATAATTCGGTCTGCTAACTGCACGGCTTCACTTACATCATGTGTGACCAAAATTGCGGTAAAACCCTGTTCAGTCCAAAGTTTTTCAATCAAATTCTGCATATCTAAACGTGTTAAGGCATCGAGCGCACCCAGTGGTTCATCTAGCAGCAAAATGCGTGGTTTATGTGACAAAGCACGTGCCAGTGCAGTACGTTGACGTTGCCCCCCTGACAGCTGTGTTGGCCAAAGCCCCGCTTTGTCTTTTAAACCGACTTTTTCGAGGAGTGCTGTAGCATTGGCGTGTTGGTCTTTGCTTAAACCAAGTTGTACATTTTTCTCAATGCTACGCCAAGGCAGGAGGCGAGGGTCTTGGAACATCACACGAATATCATCACTGGTGATGCCTTCACGAATATGACGTGCAGACTTAAATTTAATTTCGCCATAACTCGGTTTTTCTAAGTCGGCGATGAGGCGAAGCAGGGTACTTTTACCACAGCCACTACGACCGACAATTGCTAAGAATTCACCGGGTTGAATATGCAGGTCAAGGTCTTCAAGGACTTTAACATCGCCATAAAATTTGTGTAGTTGTTCAATCAGGATCTCTGCGCCCAACACCGCATGGGGATTGATATCCTCGACAGAAGAACGCTGAGGTTGGGTTGAGTCGTCTGCATGACGGCTTATGCTTAAATCGGTCATCACATGCTCCTTATTTTTGGTAACCCGAGTGCCAACGGAGTAAATATTTTTCTAAGGCAACAGCCAGTACATCGGCCAATTTACCGAGTAGGGCATACAATAAAATCCCGACCAAGACGATGTCGGTTTGCAGAAATTCACGTGCGTTCATGGTCATATAACCGATGCCGGCTTGTGCAGAAATGGTTTCTGCCACAATCAACAGAACCCAAACGAGCCCGAGTGAAAAACGCAGACCAACCAAAATAGACGGCATCGCCCCCGGTAGAATGATTTCTTTATACAGTTGCCAGCCACTCAAACCGTAGCTTTTGCCCATTTCAATCAGTTGAGGGTCTACAGAACGAATACCATGATAGGTGTTGATATAAATGGGAAAGAATACGCCAATAGCGACTAAAAAAAGTTTGGCCGATTCATCGATCCCAAACCATAAAATCACCAACGGAATCAGGGCAAGAGCAGGAATGTTACGGATCATTTGCAGCGTGGTATCGAGTAGCGTCGATGCTGTTTTGGATGAACCATTCAGCAGACCTAAAAAAAGACCTAAACCACCGCCGACTAGAAGTCCAACCAAAGCACGACCTGCACTGATTTGAACATGCTTCCACAGTTCACCACTGATCAGTAAGTTCCAAAAGGCCACCATCACCGCACTTGGCGCAGGCAAAATACGACTTTCTAACAGCCCTGTAACAGAGGCAATTTGCCAAACAATAATTAATGCAATAGGAAACAACCAAGGCAGCAAACGCTGCCCGAGTTGTGTTCCACGTGAAACCTTCGGTGCTTTGAAGGTTTCAACAGAAACAGTTTTGGACATTAGGCCGGCTCCTGAATCTTTTCAGCTTTTTTATTTTCATCTGGTGTGTAATTGTTCGCGACAATCTCACCAAATGGGCCGGTTAAGTTAGGTTGAACCAATTTCTGACGTGTTTCCAATGGCAGTAATGGGAACACTAATTCTGCAAAACGGATAGACTCTTCAAGGTGTGGGTAACCAGAGAAAATAAAGGTGCTAATCCCGAGATCGGCATATTCTTGGATACGTGCGGCGACAGTTTCAGGATCACCAACGAGTGCCGTACCTGCACCACCACGAACCAATCCAACACCTGCCCATAAGTTTGGAGATACTTCTAATTTGCTACGGTCGCCATTGTGCAGTTCAGCCATACGGCGTTGCCCTACAGAGTCCATGGTTTTGAACTTGGCTTGCGCGGCTGCAATGGTGGCATCGTCGACATATTGGATTAGTTCTTCAGCTGCTTTCCATGCCTCTTCATTGGTTTCGCGTACAATGACATGCAAACGAATGCCATAATTCAGTTCACGTCCTTTGGCTTTGGCTTTTTCACGCACCACTGCAATTTTTTCTTTTACCGCAGCAGGTGGCTCACCCCAAGTCAAATAGGTATCAACTTGATCCGTTGCGAGTTCAACAGCAGCTTCTGACGAACCGCCAAACCATAGTGGTGGATACGGTTTTTGTACAGGTGGATAGAGTAATTTGGCATCGTCCACACTCAGACGTTCGCCATGGAAGGTATAGCTTTCACCGGTATGTGAGCGGGTTAAAATTTCACGCCATATCGTGGTGTATTCAGCAGCTGTTTGGTAACGCGTTGCGTGATCTTCATAGACACCATCACCCTTGAGTTCTTGTTCATCACCGCCTGTGACTAAGTTCAGTAAGATACGGCCGCCAGATAAACGGTCAAAAGTTGCAGCCATACGTGCAGTTAGTGCAGGCGTTGTCACCCCCGGACGTAGCGCCACTAGAAATTTTAAATTTTTCGTGGCATCAATCAAACTTGCAGCTGTAAGCCATGGATCTTCACATGAACGACCTGTCGGAATCAGAACGCCTTCATAGCCAAGATTATCCACCGCTACTGCAATTTGCTTCATGTAGGCATGATCGACTTGGCGTGCACCTTTGCTTGTTCCTAAGTAGCGACTGTCACCGTGGGTAGGGATAAACCAGAAAATTTTCATGTTCAGTTCCTTGTATTTTTGATGGCTCGGGTATCAATGTGATGAAGGTGTCCAAACTTGCTTTTGGACTTGAATGTTGTTTGGAATCAGTTGGACTTGTTTGAATAAGTCCGCAATATTTTGCTGTGCTTGTATGACCTCAGGTGTCAGCGGGCGCACAGGAGAGGGTTTAGATCGGCGAGAAAAGGCTTGCGCAGCAATGTTCTTTTGCAGCCCTGTGCTGTTTTGATAAATCTCTAAAGCCACATTTTGGTTCTTCACAATCCACTGATCGGAAGCATCTAGGGCCTTTAAAAATTTAGCTGGGGCATCAGGGTGCGCTTGAACAACTTTTGGATTTGCCACATAAAATGAATAGGTCTTTGGAAAATCACCGGATTGAATCAGCACTTTAGCCTGAGCATCCAACTCCGCTGCAGATAAAAACGGGTCCCAAATGGCCCATGCATCAATTGATTTTTTATCAAATGCGGCACGTGCATCTGCTGGTGGAATCCAAATCGGTTGAATGTCATTCCAAGTCAAACCGGCTTTTTCTAAAGTTTTGGCTAATAACTCATGCGCACTCGAGCCTTTTTGTACAGCAACGCGTTTGCCACGTAATTCTTGAATGGTTTTGATTGAGCTATCCGCTGGAATCACGACAGCAAGCGACTGTTCAGGCACCACTTCATAGCCAATATAATTCAGGTCTTTATTGGCAGCTTGGGCAAAAATAGGCGGGGTGTTGCCGACATAGCCATAATCCAACGCACCGACCGCAAGGGCTTCTAACATTTGTGGGCCAGCAGGGAACTCCTTCCACTCAATGTGAGCACCGGGAAATTGTTGTTCAAAGAGCTTTTGTTCCCGGGCAACCAACAAATTTAAGGCTGATTTTTGAAAACCAATAACCAAGGTTTTTACGGCTGTTTCAGTTGGTTTTTCACGATCCTGCTGTGCTGTTTCTTGTTTTTGGCACGCACTGAGTCCAAGGCCCAAAGTGGCTAAAGTCAGTATGGAAAATGTTCTTAGAATACGCATGGCATCGCCCTTATGCTGTAGTCGGCTTATTTGATAATGGCCGACTCAATATTTAATTTATTGGGAATTAATTTTTCGTTATAAAACGCATCAGCGACTTGCTGCTGCTCTTGCGCCACTTGTGTAGTAATCGGCGTCACTTGATTGCCTAAACGGGAAATTGAGGTTTTAAGCACATCTAGACCTAAGCCGGTTTTGCCTTCGAGTAACTTGGCCGCTTCGTCTTGATTTTTTGAGACCCATTGCGTGGTCAAATTCAACTCATTCACCACCGCTTGCAGCACTTTTGGATTTTCCTGAGCAAATTTACGATCGGCCAAATAGAACTGGTAGTTCTTCACCAAGTTTTCGCCATTGGCAATGGTGCGAGCATTAAGTTGATGCTCAGCAGCAGAAAGGAACGGGTCCCAAATTACCCATGCATCAACGGCACCTTTTTCAAAAGCAGCACGTGCGTCGGCAGGTGGTAAATACACGACATTGATGTCGCTAAATTTAAGCTGATTGGCTTCCAACAGCTTGAGCAACAGGTAATGCACGTTTGAGCCTTTGTTTAAGGCCACACGTTTACCTTTTAAGTCCTGAATACTGTGAATAGCCGAATCTTTTTGCACAATTAACGCTTCAGCTTTTGGAACTGCAGGTTGGTTGGCAATGTAAACCAAATCGGTTTGAGCGGCTTGAGCAAAGATAGGCGGTGCTTCACCGACTTCACCAAATGACACGCTGCCCACATTGAGCCCTTCAAGCAGCTGTGGACCCGCAGGAAATTCCACCCATTTGATATTTACACCTTGGCTTTTTAAGGCTGTTTCTAAGGTTCCGCGTTCTTTTAAAATTGGCAATAAGCCATATTTTTGGAAGCCAATATTTAAGGTGACATTTTCATCAGCCTCTTTTTTGCCACAGCCCGACATCATCATGGCACCCACAACCGCTGTAGACAGTACAAGTGTTTTTGTCCAAAGTTTTACTTTGTGAGTACGCATGTGTTGCTCCTATAAAGGTCTAAATGTGCAGAACTGTTGATTTATGAACACATAAGCTAAAGAGTTTTCTTTTTCGAAAAAAATAAGAAAACTTAAATTTAAAATCAGGAAAAAAGATAAATAAAAATCAGCAAAACTTATGAAAAATTATGATTTTAGAAAAACATATAATGTGTCAAAGTATTATTTTAAGTTATTGAAACTTATTCATTTATTGTATTTATTTAAATGATAGATATCGTTATTCTGTGGCTTGCATAGTGATTTGAGAGCCTAGACAAAGGATTCGGCATAACCTTATGCAAAATAATGCTATTCAGCGCATAGAAAAAGCCACTTTAAAGTGACTTTTTACAAACCAATGAGTTTCTTTGATAGTTATATAAGGCCTGACGGGCATTCGGTAAGTCATCGACACTGACTTGTTCAAAACCTTGTTCAAGGAACCAATGCGCTGTTCGTGTGGTCAAAATAAACAATTGTTCAATACCTATATCTCGCGCTTTTTCTTCTAAATAATGCAAAATTTGGCTACCGCGATTTGATTTTCGATACCCCGGATGCACAGCCACACACGCGATTTCAGCAGAGCGTTTTTCATCCCCTGTGACAGGAATCGGGTACAACGCAGCACAGGCCAAAATCGTACCGTCACGTTCAATCACTGCAAATTGTCCAATTTCATTTTCTAAACGCTCGCGTGAGCGATAAACCAAGATACCTTCTTGTTCGAGAGGGCGTAAGAGATTGATTAAGCCACCAACATCTTGAATATCGGCAGTACGCACTTCTTCATAATGCGCATCGGTGATCATGGTGCCAGAACCGTCACGTGTGAACAATTCTTCGATCAATGCGCCATCATAGGCATATGAAATAAGATGAACACGGTGTACGCCTTGTAACGAGGCATCTTTAGCAACGCTTAAATGCAGGGCAATATCAGGATTAGAATCTTGATATTGCAAAATATGCTGATCAAGTTGATGAGGTGTAATTTCGCGTTGTAGCTGCCCATGTTCATTGTGCAAACCGTGTTGTTTGCCCAAGAAAATCAACTTATCCGCTTTTAAACTGATCGCGGTTTTGGTCGCAACTTCTTCAGCCAATAAATTAAACACTTCTCCTGTAGTGGAATAACCTGTCGGCCCAAGCACCACAATGTTTTGGCTCTCTAAATGACGTTGAATTGCGTCGATATCGACGGAACGAACTTCACCAGACAGTTGAAAATCGATACCATCACGAATGCCATACGGTTTTGCCGTGACTAAATTACCTGAGACCACATCAATACGCGCGCCGTACATCGGTGAGTTGGCTAAACCCATAGATAGGAGGGCTTCAATTTGCAGACGAATGGAGCCAACAGCATTCATCACAGCAGGTAAAGATTCGCGAGTGGTGATGCGACGATGATGATGAAACGGTGTCTGGATACCGCTGCTTTGTAAATTATGATTGATTTGCGGACGGGCACCATGCACCAAAATTAGACGAATACCAAGCGAGTGTAATAAGGCAATATCGTGAATAATGTGTTGAAAATTTTCATGTTGCAGCGCTTCACCATCAAACATGATGACAAAGGTTTTGTTGCGATGCGCATTAATATAGGGTGCAGAATGACGGAACCAATGCACATACTGTAAGGTTGTGCTGGAAGATGGTTCAGTGATATTCGTTTGCATGCCTATGCCTGTTTATTCGCTTTGGTATGGATGATTCTAAACAAAAACATATGACAGCGGAAAGCAAATTTGACATCCTCACCCCCTTAAACGAGGGTGATTCCTACAGCTAGACGCTTATGCCCAAGCGCAAGAATGTTTAGAGCTGAGTTTATATCTCGATCATGAGCTGTACCACAGCTCATGCACTCCCATTCTCTTATTCCAAGATCTGTCTTA
>NZ_VOZA01000055.1:0-16200 GCF_013420015.1 Acinetobacter sp. YH12039
GGTGCTGCAATGCGCAAGCTTATACATCTGTGTTATGGCGTTTTAAAACATCAGACTGCCTATCAAAGAGATTATTTATTGGTCGAATAATCTCAAAACCTGATTGACTACCAAGACGGTATCTCAGGCTCACAGTACTGTAGTCGAGATTTTAGAGCGCTATTGTTGACGAATAACTGCATTCAAAGCATGTCTAGACGAGGCCTTGCGCAGTATACTGCTCATGGGATAATGCGGTGACGGAAAGCTTCTTTCATACATTGAAAGGTCATGTGGTACACGGGAGTGTGTTTACTACCCGAAAAGAAGCCAATGCTGTCTTGTTTGAATATATTGAGATTTACTACAATCGAATTAGACGGCATTCTGCAAATGGCTGGTTAAGCCCAGAAGCTTTTGAACAGAATTATTTTAAGAATTTAGAGGGACCGATTGTCCACGATACTGTCTAGGATCACCCTTACTTTTGATAAGCCAAAAGAAAGCAAAAGCCTTTGTTACCCATACATAACATCCCTATTATGATGGATAACGTGTGGCATCCCTGCCACACTCGTGTATCCAAACGTTGCTTAAATTAAACTATGTAATAGTGGCGACATAAAGGTGCTCTTATCGCTATATATTAAAAACTTAGTGGAACACTGTTTCTAAAGCTTTTAAACCCACTTTGGGATCAAGTAGACCGTTGTAAATTTCAGGGATTTCACGTTCCACCCCAAAAAATTCATAAATGACAAGCATCGCCCCACGAACTGAATATTCCACAGTAAAGACCACGTCATCTTCAATTTCCACAAACTGTCCAAGGAAAGCAAAGTTTTGTGAGCCTTGTGGAATTACCTGTGGACGATCCCCCGGTTTACGGCAGGCGAATAGGGCAGAGGCGTATGGCATCATGGCGGTAGTAACATCAGTCGTTGCCAAAACATGATCTAAAATGTCGTCAAAACCGAGCTGTTTAATCAGTTCTGTTAGGATTTCTTGCCCCGTGGCTTCGGACATTGGTTTTTTGATGTAATCGCCTATATGTTCAATTTGGAAACCGTAGCCCCATAAGGTATATAAACCTTCAGGTAAGTCGGCAAAGTGTGGCTGTGCAGGAACCACGATGGATAAATGCCAACCCGACTCATACCAAGTCATGAGTGCGCCTGTGCCTGGTTCATTGCCTGTATAGTCAATAATACGTTTAAGTAGCACGTCATCTTTCATGGTCAGAGTGAAAGACTCCCACTTATGTTCATCGACATTGCCATAAAAAGTCATTGGACGGCCAAAGTCTGGGGCTTTTTGTGCCAGCGTTTCCCAAAGCGTCCAGCCATGATCTTCTCGATGACGAATAAGGGCAGGCACGTCATGATTACCGCCATAACGTGAGTCTGCTGTAATAGAGCCTAAAGTGAAAATAGCTAAATCATTGGCTTTCAGATTAATTTGCTCTGAGCCTTCAGGCAATTGTACATATAGGCGTGAAGCGTAGCGTTCTTGAGTTTCAGCATTGGTAATGAAGTCTGCATCTGTGACATAGTGTCCAAAACGCACATCGACGCCTTGTGCGACTAACCAACGCTGTAGGGGCAGAATCATCGAGTCATATTGGTTGTACTTGGTACGTTTCACACCCGCTAAGGTATGAATGCGTGGCAATTCTTGAATAAAACGCAAGAAATAGCGTCTTAACTCTGCTGCACTGTGCCATTTTTGAAAAGCGAAAGTCGTGCGCCACATGCGCCAGAAATTGGTTTCAAAAAAGGTTTCATCAAAAAACTCATCAATGCGGCGACTGCCAATTTTTTCTTCTTTTGAAGCTAATAGGCGCAGCATCTGTGCACGATGTAGCGTATTCAGACCAAGCTTTGCTGCATCCGCAATGACATGTTCGGCATCAATCAACCGTGCATTGCCGTGGGTTTTCACTTTTTCATTAAACTCACGACATTCTTCACGCACCGAAATGTCTGGATTTTCCAAAGATGGAATACTGGAAAATAAGTCCCATAGGCACAAATAAGTTTCATCGGTCAGCATTCGCCCACCACGTGTTACCCAAGCTTGCGCGGCATGCGGTGTATGTCCACCATCCATCGAACCACCTGAAATATCGAGTTCTTCTAAAATATGGATATTTTTGGCAGGGACTTTGGCATCACGGATTGCAAATGCAGCAGCAGCCATACCTGCGATACCACCACCAATAATCCAAAGATGGGACTGTTGCGCGTCTAATGGGGTGCGCTTCTTATTTTGCATGGTTCACCTTTAATTATGATGTTAAAAATTATGAAGTAAAAAAATTGGTTTAGAAAAACCTTAAAAATAGTATGTCTTTTTATATATGAAAAATGTATGAAATGGGAAGCAATCCCCTCATTATATTTTGTAATCAAAAATAGACGTATGATGGCTATTTTTAATACACATTTGTCTTTTTATTAAAATTGAATATGATCTAAATAATTGATGTTAATGTTTATTGTTGAGTAATTGCTCTATTGTTGTTTTCACTATGCCGTATGCTAAATTTCTTTAAAAATAGGCTTTTTATTAGACTTCTTTCATAATTCATTTTTTGCTCAGCTCTAAATTATAGATTCCCGCAATTAAATTGAATCTTAAGCCCAGTCTTTTTCCTCGATTACGATATCGCTCGGCAAGGATTTTGAAAGTTTTTAAACTACCAAATACATGCTCAACCCCAATTCTTCTTTTGTTGATTTCTTGATTATAGATTTTTAGTTCAGGATCCTATTTACAGCGCTTTTTTGCTTTTAATGGCAACAAGCTATTTGGATACATTGCATAAATCCCTTGATAGCCTTTATCTGCAAGGATAAAGGCACCTGCCGGAATCTGATGTAAGTTTCGTTTGAAGAGTTCGAAATCATGTACAGCACCACGATCAGTGCATAAACTCAGAATTTGCTGAGTTATATAATGAATGATGGCCTGGACTTTGAAAGTATGTGCCTTCTTTTTGCCACTATAGCTTTTCTTCTGTTTTTTTAGGTCTTTGTATTGGAATTTCTGTGGCATCAACAATCACCACGTTCCAGTCGATGCCTTCGCCCTCAGGCAAATGCTTCGGTAAATTAAATAAATTGGACTTGATCAGGCAGTCCTCTACATGACGGACAATTCTTGAAGCAGTCGGCTCTGACACACCATAACTTGTTGCAACATGGAACAAGGTTCGGTATTCGCGCCAATAACTTAAGCACAGAAGGATTTGATCTTCTATGCTCAATTTAGTTGGTCTACCTTTAGCAGGAACATGCATTTTCAGTTGTTCAACCATTAAATCAAAGGTTGACCATGATATGCCGGTGTATCGCTTAAACTGTGTTTCAGAAAGCTTCTTTGAATCGATATATTTCATCCGCAGATTATGCATGAATATTTAAAATTCTTCGGTACAAATAATCAGCAAGAGACTGTTCGTTTTTTGATTTATGAAAGAGGCTTATTTATCATTAAAAAATATCTTTGTACACGACAAAAAAGATAACTCATTGAAATAATGGCATAATACTTGTTTTCTGAAGACGAATATGATGACACATTTCAATGAGTTACATCTCATCTTAAACAAATATCTAAAGTGGAACAAGTCACATGCAAAATGTTTTACACTGATTATGCTTGCATTAATTGTAAAACAGACATGTAATCTTTCTTCTGCATCTAAAGCCTTACCCATCAAGTGCTTACCACAATCATTTTATCGACGTATACAACGCTTCTTTGCAGATCAGTATTTTGAACCGTACCGGGTTTGTCGGAGACTCAGTATTCTGAGAGAATGTTCCGATGACCAAATTAAAATATACCCCTGAAATCAGAGAAAGAGCGGTTCAATTATTGATTGAATCTGAAAAAGACTATCCATCTAATTGGGCTGCGATCACAGCTATTGCGCCTAAGATTGGTTGTACTCCTGAAACACTTCGTGCTTGGCATCAAAAGCATTTAGATGAGCAAAATCCTATCAAAGTACAACAGATCTCTGATCAAGAAAAAATGAAGCAAATGGAACGTGAAATCAAAGAATTAAAGCGTGCCAATGAAATTCTGCGTAAAGCAGCCGCTTTTTTCGCCCAGGCGGAGCTCGACCGCCCACACAAATAATGGTGGATTTCATCCATAACAATAAAGGCTTATATGGTGTTGATACGATTTGTAGGATTTTACCGATCTCAGCTTCTACCTATTATCGAACACTAGATATTGCTGAAAACCCAGAACATCGAGCAAAGCAAGATCTACATGATTTGCATCATGCTGAACAAATTAAACGAATTTGGAAAGAAAGTTCAGGTCGATATGGTGTGCGTAAGGTCTGGCAACAACTGAAACGTGAAGGTTATGTTATTGCACGTTGTACAGTTGCTCGATTGATGCAAAAGCTAGGTATACAAGGTGTTTGGCGTGGTAAGAATAAATACACCACCCGTAGCCGAGATGATCAAAAAAGAGCGGATGATTTAGTGAAACGTAATTTTAATGCTGATCATCCAAACCAACTATTGGTGGGTGACTTTACGTATATTCAAACTCATTCAGGCTAGGTATATACCGCATTTGTTATTGACGTGTTCTCACGAGCAATTGTTGGATGGAAAGTATCTACACGGATGAATACAGATATGGTGCTCGATGCATTGGAGCAAGCATTGCACGATCGAGGTATGCCTAAGAATGTGATTCATCATTCAGATAGAGGTGTTCAATATCTTTCAATTCGCTATACCAATCGTTTAGAAGCAGCAAATTTACGAGCATCAGTCGGTACGACTTGTGATTCATACGATAATGCTTTGGCTGAAACGGTGAATGGCTTATACAAAACAGAGGTGATTGAATATTTAAAAGCGGATTGGCAAGGTTTAGCGGATGTACAACTTGCGACACTAAACTGGGTAGATTGGTTCAATAAAGAGCGTGTACACAGTGCACTGGGTTATGTATCACCTTTTGAGTTTGAAGCAATGTACTATGATAAGATTAACCCGTTAGGTCAGGTGGCCTAACTTAAATAAAAAAGTCTCCGACAAACCCGGTACGGTTCAGGGGGAATTTCAGCATGGATTTGGACCAGTATTGTACCTTCAGCTGCAAAAGGCTGCCGTGTAGCAGGAGCATAATATGGAATTATGGGTCGATATGATTAATAGTACAAACTTTGAAAAGGTTTTCTACTTTTCATTAGCTGTATTATTTAGTTTTTTATCATCTTGGTATTATCAAAGTTTAATACATATCCCATTTAATAAAGATATCGTTTTTGGTTCTATTATAACTGGTTGTGGTATATTTATTTTTGTATTTGCGACCTTCTGGTGGAGTTTTCCAAGTGCAATACTATCTGGTATTTTTGGGGGAGTTTTTTTCACTAGAAAAGTAACTTAATGAGCCTGTAAATAATTTTGTGTAATTGCTTTTCATAAATTTAAAGGTGATTGCTTAAGCGGTCACCGAATTCAATAATAAAGCGACTCATAGCTAAACGCCAGTCGCGAATAGGCATATTCCACTTTTTAGACGCTGCATCAATTGCCAAGTAAATCACTTTACGTACAGAATCATCCGTTGGAAAGACTTTACGCTTTTTGATTGCCTGGCGTCTTACGCTGTTTAACGACTCGATTGCGTTGGTAGTGTAGATGGCTTTGCGTATCTCGGCTGGATAAGCAAAGAAGGTATTCAGATTCTCCCAGTGCGTACGCCAGCTTTTGCTGATCTGTGGGTACTTGTCATCCCATGTTTGGGCAAATTGATCCAGGGCCATCAAGGCTGCCTCTTCAGTAGGTGACTGATAAACGGCTTTTAAATCCTGAGTGACCGCCTTGTAATCTTTCCATGACACGTATTTCAAGCTGTTGCGCAGCATGTGGATAATGCACAGCTGGATGTGGGTTTGCGGGTATACGCTGTTAATCGCATCAGGAAAGCCTTTTAGTCCTGAGAGGCGCTGCTTCGCAAGGCAGGCGATCAGAATATCCTGCAACCCTCGGTTTTTCAGCTCAGTCAGGACATTCAGCCAGAACTTGGCACCTTCATTCTCAGCCATCCACATGCCGAGCAGTTCTTTGTGTCCATCAAGATTAATGCCTAAGGCAAGGAATACAGCCTTGTTGATGACACTGCCATTATGACGGACTTTAACCACAATACAGTCCATATAGACGATGGGATAGATCGCATCCAACGGACGGTTTTGCCATTCAGCAACCTGCTCATTGACGGCATCCTCACAGCAGTGCTGTTCGCCTTGGAAATCAGCGTTGGAGATACATCGGTATCGTACATTTCCTTGAAGGTATTAACGATTTCATTGGTGGTCATGCCTTTGGCATAAAGGGATAGAATCTGGCTATCCATTTGCGTGATACGGGTCTGATTCTTTTTAATCAGTTGTGGCTCAAATGTGCCATCACGATCTCGTGGTGTCGTGATCTCAATCTCCCCATCATCGCTAAGTATAGTCTTACTAGAATAACCATTGTGGGCATTAGAACCGTGCTTACGAGCATTCTTTTCATGTCCGAGGTGTTCGGTAAGTTCCGCATTGAGAGCCGTTTCAACGGTGAGTTTAGTCAACAATCGGGTGAATTGATTGAGATCGTCTTCTGTTTTGATTCCTTTAGCAAATTCTGCTGCAAGGTCTTTTAGTTTTTGTTCGTTCATCATGTTGCCTGACTCCGTTGTGAATATGAACATAGCAAATTCAGGCAATTACACAATTTAATTTACAGTCTCATAAAATACTCTGTTCCTTAAAATGTATTCAAACATACTCAAGGACTAATTCGCACTCTGTTAATGTCTTGTTGCCAAGCGTGTAACTAGAGCCTGAGTCGGTCAGTTCCGACTTGTAGCGGTCAGTCCGTTCTTGCAATATACGCTTTACAGTTTTGTAAGGCGTATAACGACTTATCTCATTGTCGTTTAATCTTGCAAGCACGTTTCTCGCAGCATTCCAATCAGCTTGCACAACTTCCCCATTGAAACGGTGAAAACGATCTCCCTTACGTGTACCTATTAAAAGGCCATGCAAGAAAGAATCACTTTGCGAAGTATATGCAGAATTGACTAGATGCACCGTAGAACCTCTACGGTGAGATATACCTGTTAGGGCATTAGCTAACAAACCTTTAGCCCATGTATTTAAGCGTCTATTGGTGTTTTTGCCATAGTTGCGTTTACTTTGAATTGGGGATGTTAAATCTTCCGCAACAATCACTTTGGCTTTATCAACCAACTTGTGAGTTGCTGTAAATATTAATGTTTTGAGCTTTGCTTTTTGAGTATCTTGTCGCTTATCTAGTTTTTTTCGACCTAGATTATTTAACTCAATTTTCTGTTTCTTGTGCGGTTTGGCTTTAGAAATCGCTCTGAGCTTATTTCTACGTTTGTACTTTTGATTTAGGTAGTCTGATTCACTTGAGATCAATTTACCTAAACCATTGCCATATACTTCACCATCAGAATCCACAAAGGCTTCTGAATAACCTTTATCAACACCTACGGTTTCCTGACCACAATCCTGTGTTTCAACTGCATCATAAGTTGAGTGAACTTCAACATTACCGTTTTTTAGAATGATTCTAAGTGTGCCTTGTGGCGCAAAATCAACAGTGGTGTTTAGTGGAATTTTAATGGTTTGTCGAGGGACTAGACTCGGCACTTTAAGCCAACATTGACCATTTAACTCAAAAGTTTTACACATATCCGCACGAACAATAATTTGATTATGTGTGTGATTAACACCATGCTTAAAGTGATTACGCATTTGACGATGGAGGAAATTATCAGTCATCCATTCATCTTTTTTAAGCAAGGTGTATAGTCTTTTTTGTTCATTATTACAGGAGGTGCGTTTTCGGATCGCCTGCTTTACTTTGTCTTTTGATGCTTCTCGATAGGCTTTAATATCACCTACGCAATCACGTAGCGTTTCTTTCCACGCATTTGCAGAAACACCAAAGTCACGACTTTCTTTCATCCACGCATCACGAATAGCTCTGTCACTGATATTCAAACCTGAAATAGCACCATATTTAGCCCACACCTCGCTACGAATACGACCAAGTAAAACAGCTTGTTTCTCAAGCTGTTTGTACTTTTGCACATTCAAGTTTTTACAGTGATGAATGCGTGTTAATTTCACAAAGTCATGCCTAGGTTAAGGGATTGGATAATCAATAGATATGGATGCTAATATACCAAGACACTCACCTAAAATACAAAAGATAATCATTTAAATCTCTAATAAATACCCACCTTGCCACTACTGAATCGACATAGACAAAATGAGAACTTATGCAAATATTTGTCTATATTTTTAGTTATAGTTAATTACTCCCATACTAAGAATAGGGAATATTATTAGTAATGGAACCGACATTGAATAATGGAAATTCGTTCATCCGTCACTTCATAAACTAATCTATGCTTCTCATCAATTCTACGGCTCCAGAATCCTGAAAGATTTGCTTTTAAAGGTTCTGGTTTTCCAGTTCCTTCAAAGGGTGTTCTTTGACATTCTCTGATTAAGGTATTGATACGTTTGAGTATCTTTTTATCCTGTGTTTGCCAATAGATATATTCATCCCAGGCATTTTCAGTCCATTCGACATTACGACTCGTCATCTATAATCAACTCTCTTTGTTTGGTTTTACCTGCGCGTAATTGAGCAATTGATTCGTTTAAACGAGTGGTATTATTTGGAGATGAAAGGAGATACAACGTTTCCATTAAACTGTCGTAATGATCTTGTCCCATTACTACAGCATGACCGCCTTCTTTTCTTGTAATGAAAGCGACATCTGCATCATCAATAACTTTATCTAAAACAGATTTTAAGTTGTTACGTGCGTCTGTATATGTAAATACATGCATATATTTCTCCCTCATAAAGTAAGCTGTGTTAAAACGCTACTGACTAGATGATAGTGATCGAACTTTACAATCTAAAATGTACAGAATTCTGTACATGTTGTCAATTTTGTGTAACAGTTTTATATCAAATAGGCTTTGTTGCATAAAGATTTCATAACTATATGATTTTAAAAGTTTTGATTATTTTTTGATCCAAAATTAAATTTATTTAAATCAGATGCTTACATACTTATACAACAGAGCCGACTGAAGATACTATTAAATTAAAGAAGTCTAATTAGATATTTACAATCTAATAGAGTCTAACAACTTGCTTTAAGCTCTATTAATTTTGCATGGTGTCACGAGGAACCGGGATTTGCTATCAGTTCAATCTGGAATATCTGGCCCCAGTAGTCTGAAGCAATGGGGTCGATGGGCAGGGCTCTGCCTTTGCTGATACCTCAGGCAGCTTAAAAGTATTTACGCCAGCCAATAGAAAAAACACCAAAGTTCACTACCAGATAGCGAGTTATAATTTAAATTTGAGTGAGTTGGGGGGATGCTTCAAATTATAAATCTTTGTGCAACAAAGCCCTACTATTCTGAAATGACAGCTTTGTCCGTTATAATTGTATAAACATTTTTAGTGTCTGGTAATTATGTCCTCATTGATCAATTTTCTATCTCGCTTTAGTACTGCAACTCTTCAGCGCAGCCAGAGCTATGCTAAACACATTGATAGGAAAACGATTGAGTTCTTTGAGGAAAATGACGATGTCACGATGTATGCCCAAATTGAAGGGACAGATTATTACGATACTGCAATTACCTATAATCTTAAAAAGGACCGTTTAATTGATGACGACTGCACTTGTCCGGTTGGATATAACTGTAAACATGCTGCTGCTTTAGCCAAATTATTTTATCAAGAATATCGAGAAGGATATCTGAAGAGCTATGTTGACTCTCAGTCATCATCTCACACTCAAAAAGATCGGGTTGCAATTAATCAAGCACAACGCTGGTTAAGTGAGTTTAAGCAGTATTTACAACATACCCAGTTAGAGCAGCAAAAGACAACGAGTAATTATTTACTTTATTATTTAGATCAGCCTTTAGGTCTATTCGGGTTAAAACTTGAGGTTCGCAAAGGTAGACGTAATAAAAGTGGGACGATCACAGGTGTCAGTTCTTATACTGAATATGGCAATATTCTAAAAAAACGTCTGTCTTTGCCTGATGGGAAGCGACAATTATTTAATCAAATTTATTATTATGCCAAGCTCAATCAGAATGAGTTTTCTTATGGAAATAGTCTTGATATATCAGGCATTGTCTTAGAGCATTTTAAATCTTTCATTCAGAGTGGTGATGTCTATTGGAAACAAAAAAGTGATGCTCCACTTACATGGTCAGAACAAAGCTATCAGCTTGAATTTTCTTGGCAAAAGAGCATTGAAAAACAGATTGAGCACTTAGATTTTGAGTTGGTCAATGGAAATGTTCGACTCAATTTAAAATCGAATCCACATCTTCAAATTCTTGTAAGTCAGCCACTTTGTTATATCGATATTCACAAGAATACGGTAGGGCAACTCTATAGTGAATATACATCGGATTTACTGTACTACCTTTGGCGGATGCCAGAGATGCCTGCGACGGTTTTGACTGAGTTTGAGCAGCTTACCCATCAATCTACAACGATACATAACTTGCCGAAACCTGGGTTTCTTCAAGAGATTGAAGTCTTACAGGGTAATCCCCAGCCAATTTTACGCTTCGGTGTTTTAGATAAATTTGATTGGAAATGGGAGGAGTCTGTTTGTGCTGAAATTGAATTCTCCTATGCAGGCGGGCGAATTAAAGCAGGTACATCAGGTGACAGTTTCATTGGTGAGCAGCATGACAAAATGGTGCGACAGCTTCGGGACTTAGTTCAGGAACAACAGTCAATCCAGCGTTTACAGCTATTGGTCGAATCACTGAAGTGGGTGAAAGATCTTAGTTATGACCAGCAATTAAAACTGGATAAACAACGTCTCGATTCTATGGTTTTTGCTTTCTATGGAGACTGGATCAAACAGCTGATGCCCATCAATCAAATTGAGTTGATGGGCTGGCAGATAGAGCATCTGGAAAACAGCCCCTTTAACCTGCAATATGTTGAAAATTTAAATATTTCTATCACTGAATCTGAAGGCCAGCAGGACTGGTTCAATATCGGGGCGACGGTTCAAGACAGTGCAGGCAATTCTTATAATTTACTTGATGCGCTCGTAGCTTTGGTGCGAGTAAATCCTGATTTACTTGATCCGCGGACTTTTATTCATCTGCATGACAGTCAAATTTTCACCGTGAAAACTGCAGTTGATCAACCTGATTTGGCGCTATCCGCTAGGGATATTAAGCCGGTATTATTGCATCTGCAGAGCATTTTACAGCAAGAAGAGCGCAGTATTGATCGCTATGATGCGAGTCAATTATTAGAATTGCAGCATAATCCTGGGATGACATGGCAGGTCAGTGATCGCCTGCAGAAATTTGTACATAAATTCAAACAAGGCTATCAGCAACAACTGCCAACACCACAAGGTTTTCAGGGGGAGTTGCGTCTATACCAGCAGCAGGGCTTAGGCTGGTTACAGTTTTTAAGGGAAACCCAGCATGGCGGGATTCTGGCAGATGATATGGGCTTGGGGAAAACAGCACAAACTTTAGCCCATTTACTCATGGAAAAGCAGGCTGGATATTTGCAGGATAGTCCCGCCTTAATTGTTGCACCCACATCGCTGATGCATAACTGGTTCAAAGAAGCGGAGAAATTTACCCCAGAGCTCAAGGTATTGCTGCTACAGGGGCCCGATCGCCATCAGTATTTTGAGCAGATTCCGCACTATGATATTGTGTTAACCACCTATCCGCTTCTGGCGAGAGATGAAGAGCAACTAAAGCAATATGAATATCATCAACTCATTTTGGATGAGGCGCAGAATATCAAAAATCCGCGCGCCAAAGCTGCACAGGTAGTACGGCAATTAACAGCGCGACATCGTCTATGTCTAACCGGTACACCTATGGAAAATCATTTGGGTGAGCTGTGGGCACTATTTTATTTCCTGATGCCAGGATTTTTATATTCACAAGAAATTTTTAATAAAAAGTACCGTCATCCGATTGAAAAGCGCGGTGATGAGCAGTTAAGACAAAAGTTGGTCAACCGGATTAAGCCCTTCATTTTACGTCGCTTGAAAACTGACGTAGCCAAAGAGTTGCCAGAAAAAACCACGATTGAAGTCAATATTGATATGAATGACCAGCAATCCAAGTTATATGAGGCTGTTCGTGCCACGATGCAGGCAAGCATTCAGAAAATTGTGGCAGAAAAAGGCTTTAAACGTAGTCAAATTCAAATTTTAGATGCCTTACTGAAGCTACGTCAGGTGTGCTGCCATCCTAGCTTACTAAAGCTGGATTCAGTGAAAATTGGGCAGGCGCATTCTGCCAAACTTGAACAGTTGATGGATATGGTCGTTCCAATGGTGGAAGAGGGGCGAAAAATTCTTATCTTCTCTCAGTTTACCTCAATGTTGGAACTGATTGAACAACAGTTCCATCACGCAGAAATTGGCTATGTGAAGCTGACTGGAAAGACCAAAAAGCGAGATGAAGTCATTACAGCGTTTCAGTCTGGACAAGTGCCGGTATTTTTAATCAGTCTGAAAGCAGGAGGGGTTGGTCTGAATCTAACTGCCGCAGATACGGTCATTCACTATGATCCATGGTGGAACCCTGCTGCTGAAGATCAAGCTTCAGATCGTGCATGGCGGATTGGACAGGACAAGCCGGTATTTGTGTATAAGCTGATTACTAATAAAAGCATAGAAGAAAAAATTATTGCCTTGCAGCAGAATAAAGCAGAACTGGCACAGTCTATTCTAAGCACAGATCATGAGGGAGAAGCGAAACTGACGGAAAATGATGTGATGAAATTGTTTGAGAAATTTTAGCTTGGTTACAGGTTTCCTCTAATCATCTGTAAGTATCTGAAAGTCTGGATGCAATTTTTTCCAATGTTCTCTTAATTTTTCTTTATGAGCGGAAATCATAGGTAAATCTAGTAATAGCGCTGGCCATAATGATCGAGCATTATCCATAATATCGTGAAGTTGCTTCTTGATGATACGCCATGGAACGCCGACTTTTTCTGCCCATTGCTTAAAATGCTTCATCTCAGCTAAATACCAATCTTTATTTTTGGCAAGATTTAATGCGAAATGATGCTCATTTTCAATATATACACTAGTCATTAATATATCGTATGCGGGTGATAATCTTGGTGCACTTTTATCGTAATAAATCATACTCCAGTTCTTTAAGTGTGCATCTCCATTGGCGAGTAAAATATTTATGAGTAAACGGCTGGCAAATTGCTGAATATCAATAATTTTGTTATCTGAAAATTGATAAATGATCTTTCCTATCTGCTCATAATTTGTGGTGCTGTATTTCTGATGTGGATATGCGCCGAAGATCTGAGCAAAATCTTCGATGTGAATAAGCTCTGTAGTATCAGCAGTACTCTGTCTATCAAATCTTTTGATTGCGAAAGCATATTGCTCTTGGGGTAAATTTAATGGTGGAAGGTCTTGTAAAAGGGTCATATCCACCAAGCGAATCTCAGGGACATCTATTCCGACCGTTTTAGCAAGGGTCATCATAGAATATTCATTTAGCGGAACAAAAGCATGTCCGGAAGAAGGAGTTTTGATAATCCAGTCCCCGAGTAGAGCCGTTTCCGTTGCCTGTGCTAGTGTAAAACGCCCATCTTTGGCTTTCATGGAAAACTTCATTTGGACGCCAGCCAAGGAAAACTTATTATCTGTTCGAATCTCTTGCTTTAAAATTTGATCTGGATTCGAGATCTGCAGTTTGAATTTTATTTCATCTGGAATTTCTTCTGGATCTAATGGAGTCGCAATGAGTGCTCCAGGTAAATCATGACCTAAAGCTGCCAATAACTGAAATTCATTGTCTATATGTACTTTGAGGCTTTGTGCAATCAGTTCGCGTAATGCACCTTCTGGTAGCAAGTTTGATAGCAAGGGGTGTAAGCGCTGATGTGTAACATAGGTCTTTTCTAAAATTTTATCCGCTTGAGGATATAAGGGGGAAGTCAGCAGGCTCAAGGTCGGACGTTGCTGATCAAAGCGGAAAGAATCTGTAAAAACCAGAATATTTTTTCCGCTCTGAAATCCTGCCAAGTATCCAACGATACCGTGATGTAATGTTAATTTCAGGACGGCAACAGTATTCATGGTTCCTCTCCTCCGAGAAGATCTTTCCATGGGTTAGTCATTAAGTCATCCTGATCTTCAATAGTGACTTTAATTTCATCATTCAATAATTGTCTGATCAAATGAACCTTATCATCAGGGATGAGCATCAGTTGAGCATTTAATCCTGCCGCTATAATTTCTAAGGTCTCTAATCGAGGGTTGCCCTGACTTTCCAGTTTTTGGTACTGCTGTCTTGAAATGCCTGTACGGGATTGCATATCAATTTGCTTTAAGCCCAATTGGGTTCGTCTTTTTTTGATTTGCTGAAGTAAAGACTTATTCATTGTAGATACATTTATTTCTTTTGGATCCTATAAGAAACATATTAGTTTCTTTTTTTTGAAAAGCAATTTATGACTTTATCATTTCGATCTGTAAAAGCCCTAGCTACGTAGTGATCTGAAATCACTCTGAAAATACAGTTAAAATACGCGGTTCAATTTACCTTAATCTACTTACGTAATTGGCAGCCAGATCTGAACTGTTGGCAACTCTCTGGCAAAATTTCCTGACAGCCCTGCATTTAACTGCCTAGCGCAATCTGATAATAAATAATAACAAACCCGCCGTGCAGTTAGCATACAGTAAGTAAAGGAATGGTTGACTGTGATCATAAAAATAGCATATCAAGCCGGAGGGAAACTAGACGGCTAAGTATAGTAACATCAATAGTTTAGGACTTACGCATTGACGGATTAAAAAAAGTATTAAAATACTTTATAAAGTATCTGTGATCAGACGAATTAAACATGCTTCTACAGCAACTTGTACTCTACCCATTTATATGGGCTTTCTCATGACAGAACCGAACTCTATTAGCTGCACACAACTTGCCGAGACTTATAATATCTCGCATGATAGTGTAAATCGCTTTCTAGAGCGTGAAGACTACACACCTCACGACCTATATCAGGAAGCAATTCAACATATTGATAATAATAAACTTATAGTCAGTATTGATGATACTGTTTTAGATAAACCGTATAGTCAGCATATGGACTTAGTTAGCTATTTTTGGTCAGGCAAACACCACCGATCTGTCAAGGGTATTAATCTCATTACCTTGTATGCGACAGATCAAAATGGTCAAAATATTCCAATTAATTTCCGATTTTATGACAAATCTCAAAGTAAAACCAAGAATGATTACTTTATGGAGATGTTAAGTGAAGTACTCAGTTGGGGTGCAAAGATTCAATTTATTACAGGTGATAGTTGGTATTCATCGACTGGAAATCTAAAAACCATAAGAAAATATGGTATTCGATTTATGTTTGGTATCGACTGTAACCGTAAGGTTTCCCCAGAAAAAGGACAATGGTTTCAACTGCGTTTATTACCAGATTTCCATCAGGGTCAAGTGGTCTGGCTCAAAGATTTTGGCTTTGTACAATTATTTAAGACTCAGTTAAAAGAACAGCAGAGGTTTTATATTGTGTATCAAGATGAAGATGATTTATTGTCCTTTGAGGGTTTTCATGAATTACATTCAAGTCATTGGAAAATAGAGTAATATCACCGGGTGATTAAACAAGTTTGTCATATTGAAAAGTTTCAAGTGAGACGATCTAAACTGATTTTGAATCATATTTTTTCAGCCTTAATGGCCTACGTCGAGATACAAAAGAACCAGTTTGAGCGGATCTTTGAAAATGTATATCGTTGGCAGAAGAAATTATTTAGACCAATCATCAAAGACTTCATTGATGACTTTATTCTCGATAAAAATCATCTGCTACCACAGAGAATCTATAAATAATACTGCGTAAGTCCTATTTTATATAAAATCATGAAATATATAGAAATATAGGTTTATTTTTTGTTTGTTTTTTTAATCAAAATTATGAAAAAACTCTCTGTACACGACAAATTTCATAGGATCCTTGTCCTATCAGGCTTTTTCTTTCTTAAAATTGCTAGCACTTTCTTAAATTCTTCTTTTTTTCCAAAACCAATCAAACGTAGAATAGCCATTTGAAC
>NZ_VOZA01000056.1:0-16019 GCF_013420015.1 Acinetobacter sp. YH12039
AAAATGTATATCGTTGGCAGAAGAAATTATTTAGACCAATTATCAAAAGCTTCATTGATGACTTTATTCTCGATAAAAATCATCTGCTACCACAGAGAATCTTTAAATAATAGTGCGTAAGTCCTAAACACAATATTTTGATTGCTTATTAATTCCACAATTCATCATTCACAAATCATCATTCACAAAGTTACTCATCCCACGCGATGCCCCTTTTATCCTTTGTGCTAAAAAATGCATAGATTCTGCTGTCAAAAAAGCGCAAAATTTTCAGCATAATTTTGCATGATCACTATAACTTTGGGACTGAATTTATGATGAAGACGACGATTGCACGAACTGCCTGTATTTTATCTAGCATGGCGTTTTGCCTGACCAGTTTGGACCTTTCAGCGAAAGAATATTACAAATGGGTGGATGCTAAAGGTTCAACGCATTACACCACCACGCCACCGCCAAAAAATGCGCAGCGTAAAGGTAAAGTAAATACCTATGGCGCAACAACGACTACGCAATCAACTCCAGCAAAAAACCAAGAAGAGGTTTCACGTGAAGCCGAACAGTCGAATGAACAAAATGAGCAACAAGCAGAACAACAACGCGAAGCCAATGCAGCACTCCGCCAAGCTCAAGCGGTAGCTGCCGCAGCACAATAATTCACGCCAAAGTCCTGCTATATCGACTTAAATTATTTACATCTAGGCAGCATCGCAAAATTCACTCTAGGCGTATTTTGCGCTATGCTGTAGCACAAACTTTTTAACCGTTATTTCTATTTACGTTTATGACTACTCACATTGACCCTGAATATCAAGCCAGTGCGATTGAACCTACAGTCCAACAAGACTGGGAAAATCGCAAAGCCTTCAAAGTTGCCGACCAAGTAGAAGGACCACGTCGTTATATCCTCTCTATGTTCCCTTATCCAAGTGGCAAACTGCATATGGGTCATGTGCGTAACTATACAATTGGTGATGTGATCAGCCGTTTCCACCGCTTACAAGGTGAAACTGTACTACAACCAATGGGTTGGGATGCTTTCGGTTTGCCTGCTGAAAACGCGGCAATTGCACATCAAGTCGCTCCTGCAAAATGGACTTTTGAAAACATTGATTACATGCGTAATCAGCTTAAAAAGTTAGGTCTTTCTGTAGATTGGGATCGTGAATTTGCAACTTGCACACCTGAATACTACCGCTGGGAACAATGGTTATTCGTACAGCTTTATAAAAAAGGTTTAATTTACCGTAAGCTTTCAACAGTGAACTGGGACCCAGTAGACCAAACTGTTTTAGCAAACGAACAAGTTGAAAATGGTCGTGGCTGGCGTTCTGGTGCATTGGTCGAAAAACGTGATATTCCAATGTACTACTTCCGCATCACTGACTATGCGCAAGAATTACTTGACGATTTAGAAACATTAAAAGACGGCTGGCCACAGCAAGTTTTAACCATGCAACGTAACTGGATTGGTCGCTCACAGGGTATGGAAATTACCTTCCCTTCAGCGAATCCAGACGTTTATGCAGATGGTTTAACTGTATTTACCACTCGTGCTGACACACTCATGGGTGTGACTTATGTTGCAGTTGCAGCAGAGCATCCAATGGCACTTAAAGCTGCGGAAAGCAATCCTGAGCTTGCTGCATTTATCGAAGAATGCCGTATGGGTTCTGTTGCAGAAGCAGACCTTGCGACTGCTGAAAAGAAAGGCATGGCAACAGGTTTGTCAGTTAAGCACCCAGTTACAGGTGAAGAAGTTCCTGTTTGGATCGCAAACTACGTCTTGATGTCTTACGGTTCAGGTGCGGTGATGGCGGTTCCATCACACGATGAACGTGACTTCGAATTTGCCAACAAATATGGCTTAACCATCAAGCAAGTGATTGATGCCAAAGGTGCAGACGATGCAGACTTTGACGCAACAATTTGGCAAGAATGGTATGGCTCTAAAGACGGCAAACTGGTGAATTCAGGCGAATTTGACGGCTTAGACTTACAAGGGGCGTACGATGCATTCCTTGCAAAATTAGAACCGACTGGACTTGCCAACTCGAAAGTTCAATTCCGTTTACGTGACTGGGGTGTTTCTCGTCAGCGTTATTGGGGTTGTCCAATTCCAATGATCAACTGTGAAAAATGTGGTCAGGTTCCAGTACCTGAAGAACAACTTCCAGTTGTATTGCCAACGGACGTGGTTCCAGACGGTTCAGGCAATCCACTCAACAAAATGCCTGAGTTCTATGAAACCACTTGCCCATGCTGTGGTGGCGATGCTCGTCGTGAAACAGATACTTTGGATACCTTTGTAGAATCATCTTGGTACTATGCACGCTATGCATCTCCAGATTTCACTGACGGTATGGTGAAACCTGAAGCGGGTCAAACTTGGTTACCTGTGAACCAATACATCGGTGGTGTTGAACACGCGATTCTACATTTACTTTATGCACGTTTCTTCCATAAATTGATGCGTGATGAAGGTGTGGTACAAGGTAACGAACCATTCACTAACCTTTTAACTCAAGGTATGGTGCTTGCGGATACTTACTACCGTGAATCTGAGTCAGGTAAGAAGACTTGGTTTAACCCTGCCGACATCGACTTAGAACGTGATGAAAAAGGCCGTATCATTTCTGCGAAATATCAAGGTGATGGTCAAGATGTCGTGGTTGGCGGTCAAGAAAAAATGTCGAAATCGAAAAACAACGGTATCGACCCGCAAGCGATTATTGATCAATACGGCGCAGATACTGCACGTGTATTCATGATGTTCGCTGCACCACCAGATCAATCACTAGAATGGTCTGACGCTGGTGTTGAAGGTGCAAACCGTTTCTTAAAACGTGTATGGCGCCTAGCAACAGGTTTCCTTGAACAAGGCAACTCTGCTGTAAACATCGACAAAGCGACACTTTCTACCGCTGCACAAGACTTACGTCGTAAAACACACGAAACCATTCAAAAAGTGGGTGATGACATTGCACGTCGTCATGCCTTCAACACCGCGATTGCTGCGATGATGGAACTTTTGAATGCAAACAATAAGTTTGAAGCCAAAGATGACAATGACGTTGCCGTTGCACGTGAATCAATCATTACCCTTCTAACTTTACTTGCTCCGTTTGCACCACATTTAAGCCAAACCTTATTGGCTGAGTTTGGTATCGAATTAACATCAGCACGCTTCCCTGCGGTAGATGAATCTGCGCTGACTCGCAATACACAAACGATTGTAGTGCAAGTGAACGGTAAACTTCGTGGCAAATTAGAAGTGTCTGTCGATGCCTCTAAAGATGACATTTTGGCACAAGCAAAAGCATTACCTGAAGTTCAACAATTCTTGACTGGTCCAACCAAGAAAGAAATTGTGGTGCCGAATAAATTAGTGAATTTGGTGGTTTAATTTAATCCCCCTAAATCCCCCTTTATAAAAGGGGGACTTCCCGCTTCCAAAAAAAAATCGGGTCTCCTCCCTTTTTTTAAAGGGAGGTCGGGAGGGATTAACAAACAATTCCCAAACAAAGCCCGTTGCCAGTCAACGGGCTTTGACTTTACAATCCACACAGGATTTCAACATTATCCCTTCGGGAAACAGAGGACACTTTATGCACTTGGTTCAACGTGTTGCTGCAATTGTATTAACTATGGGCCTGAGCGCAGGCATGGTCGGTTGTGGTTTTCATTTAAAAGGCACCAACCCTGCTGCTGTACCTGTAGCCTATTCCAATATGCGATTGGCACTTCCTGAAGATACAGATGACTTACATGAAAAGTTAGCGATTTATTTAGGCTCTGCAGGCGTGCAATTGAGCAATAATCAAAATGCCTATGTCTTACATGTGTTGGATTACACTCCACGTCGTTTAGAACTCAATGGTAAATTGGTTGAAACTTTATTGCGTTTGAATGTGACGTTCCAAATTGAAGATGCTCAAGGCAATCCTGTGACTGAACCACGTACATTGATGGCAACACGTAGCTACCAATACGACGTTGCAACCGTGAACACCGATGACCAAGAAGAAAAATATTTAAAACAAGTGATTATTGATGACATTGCACAACAGATCGTGCGCCAAATTTCATCAAACCGCTTACCGAAAGCAAATCCACTAACTGCACCGACCAAAGCTGAGTAATTTTGATTTATGAAACTTGACTATCTTCAGGCATTAAAACGTGTAGATGAAGCGCAAGGTGCCTGGGTGCTACATGGTCAAGAGCCATTACTCGAACAAAATCTCCTCGATGCATTTCGTAAGAGTTGGAACGTTCGAGAAATCGAGCGTCAACGGTATGACATTAGCTCTGCGGCCGATTGGAAAAATGTCTTTAATGCTTTAAACAGCTTGTCATTATTTTCTAGTCAACTGGCTATTGAGGCACATGGCAACATTAAACCCGATGCCAATGGGCTAAAACTGTTAAAAAGCTATTTGCAGCAAAATGAAAGCAACTTGCTGCTCGTGGTAATGCCGAAGCAAGATAGTGCGAGTTTAAAGACCAGTTTTTTCCAAACCATTGATGCCAATGGGGTCAATGTTGCACTGACTGCAAACTACCCTAAAGATCGTCAGCAAATCTTAGCCACCGAGGCGCAAAAGCTCGGCATTCAACTCGCCAATGATGCTTGGCAATGGCTAGAACAGCATCATGAGCATAACTTACTGGCTGCAAAAAATAGTTTAATGCGTGTCGCAGATACTTTTCCTGAAGCAGAGATGATTCAGATAGATCATCTGTACTCCTGCTTACAAGATCAGTCACGCTACACCACCTATGATTTAAACGATGCAATGCTGCAAGGCAATTTGGCGCAATCAATTAAAATTTTTCAATATTTGATTGCCTCTGGTGAGCCGATGTCACTTATTTTATGGAGTATCAGCAAGGAAATGCGCTTGCTGATGCAACTGTTTGAGCAACCACAAAATGCCTTACAAATTGGCATTTGGAAGACCAAGGTCGGGCTGTATCAACAAGCTTTACGCCGTTTAAATGCCAATGAGTTTTTGACGTGGCCTGCCCTGTTGTTACGTTTAGATGCCTCGATTAAAGGTTTGGGACATGAAAATGCCGAACATCTGATTATGCAAGCCATTGCTCAGATGTGCGGTAAAAGGTTATTTCCGTCCCTGTTGACTTAACTAAAAAAGCGAGCAAACCAACTTTTGCCTTTTTTCTGTTCCTGCGAGCGCAGATAGTGCAGCATATTGTCTCGCACTGAATCTACATAATCTTGATCATCATGCTGAATGTGATTAATCAGCCATTTAGACAATAAACGATATAAATCTTGTTCAACCGAAACACCATTTTCAAATTTGGTTCGATACTCATTCAGTCGCCTCACAAAATGCTCATGAATCCCACGATGAGACGGCAAATACTGATAATGTACCTGTTCCAATAAATTTTCTTCAAAGCTGAAATGCGATTGTGTATAGTCAATCAAATCATCCAAAACCTCTTTGATTTTCTCTCGACTGCCATTCACGAGGATTGCTTCCAACGTATTGATATAATCTAAAATCTGGCGATGTTGATTATCAATAACATCAATGCCGATATTATATTTTTCATTCCATTCCATATCTAACCCCGACTTATATTCCTATTTTATTTTGTATATTTAATGAAAAAAAACCACTTATCATTAAACCCATAATTTTTTTATGGGTTTTGATCTTAGCTGCATTTTTAGAACAAGACTATTGCAAAAAATCACACACGCTCAACAAAAACTGTGCACACTAAAGCACAAACACAATGCATATTTTTATTTTAATATCATTAACATAGGCTACAAAAAAGCTTTATAGCACCACTTTTTTTAATTTTCATTCAACTTTTTTCTAATTTGAAATTAGATTCAAATAAATAGGCATGAAATATGCTTTTTGTACTTTAATTGGCATTTAGTTACAGTTAAAAAATTATTTTACGCAGTAGAATGAGTCTGTTTACAGATTCTGCTAAGTCCCTTCATATCAATCGGAAAGCCTAAAGGGAAATAATAATCATTACTTCTTTGCTAAAATATTCACAATTTATCCGTATTTAACTCTTATAATTCAAATAACTTTCTTAACGCTTTACTGCCAATCATGCCAAAAATAAAACCAGCAAAATTGATCGTAGCCATCATCGCTGCTCTGGCGATCGCTGTCACAGCATGGCATTTTTTCAAACCAAAACAAGAGCAACCTCAGTACATTACGGCCGAAGTCAGCCGTGGGGATATTGAAAACTCAGTGCTTGCCACTGGTGTGCTTGAAGCAACTAAAATGGTCAGCGTAGGAGCGCAGGTTTCAGGTCAAGTAAAAAAAATGTATGTGCAACTTGGCGATGAAGTAAAACAAGGTCAATTGATTGCCCAAATTGATTCAGTGCGTCAGGAAAATGACCTCAAAACAGCCGAAGCCAGTATTAAAAATCAACAAGCGCAATTGGCAGTAAAAAATGCAAATTTAGCCAAAGTCGATGCTGAATATAATCGTCAACAAGCAATGTACGCTCAAGATGCGACTAGTCGTGCAGAACTTGAATCTGCGCTAGCAAGTTATAAAACTGCGCAAGCTGATATTGCAGCCATTAATGCACAAATCGAACAATCGCGCTTAACTTTAGCGACTGCAAAAGAAGACTTAGGCTATACACAAATTGTTGCACCAATGGATGGAACCATCGTGGCGATTGTGACTGAAGAAGGTCAAACCGTAAACGCCAACCAAAGTGCGCCAACCATTGTGAAATTGGCAAAACTCGACACCATGACCATTAAAGCTGAAATTTCTGAAGCCGATGTCATGAAAGTCCAAGAAGGTCAAAACGTCTATTTTACAACCTTGGGCGACAGTGAAACAAAACACTATGCTACCCTGCGCCAAGTTGAGCCTGCGCCAAACTCAATTAACACCGAAAGTAACAACAACACCTCTTCGTCTTCAAGTACTGCGGTTTACTACAACGCGTTATTTGATGTCCCAAATGAAGACGGCAAATTGCGTATCGATATGACCGCTCAGGTGTATATCATTTTAGATGAAGCCAAGAATGTCTTGACTGTACCTGCCGCAGCCGTTCAAACCTCGAACCGTCCACAACGTAGCCGAAATAATACGTCTACCGATGGTCAATCTGCTGATAAAAATGCCAACGCAGAAGCTAAATCGAACAAAGACCATCCAAATCGTCCTAAAGGTTTAGAACTGACTGAAGCTGAAAAAGCATTGGTCAAACAAGGTAAAGCGAGCGTTGCCATGGTACGTGTATTGCAAGCGGATGGTTCTGCGCAACCTCAACCGGTATTACTTGGTTTAAATAACCGTGTGACCGCACAAGTGATCCGTGGCTTAAAACAGGGTGACAAAGTCGTGATTGCCGACGGTTCTGATACTTCAAATGATTCAGCTAAACGCAGCAACCGTGGTGGTGCTGGCGGCCCAATGAGAATGTAATCATGAGTCAAAATCAGACACCTCTACTCGAGGTCAAGAATCTGACTCGTGAATTCCCTGCTGGTGAAAGCACAGTCCAGATTCTAAAAGGGGTTAATCTTGAGATTTACCCAGGTGAACTGGTGGCGATTGTAGGTCAGTCCGGTTCTGGTAAATCCACCCTCATGAATATTTTGGGGTGTTTAGATAAGCCAACCAATGGCAGCTACAAGGTCAAGGGGCGTGAAACGCGTGAACTTGAACCAGATGAACTGGCACAGTTACGCCGTGAATATTTTGGCTTTATTTTCCAGCGCTATCACTTACTCGGTGATTTGAATGCTGCTGGTAACGTCGAAGTTCCTGCAATCTATGCCGGTGCAGATGCAACCGAACGCAATGCACGTGCCAAGCAACTACTAACCGATTTAGGGCTGGGTGAGAAAACCCAAAACCGCCCAAGTCAACTCTCCGGTGGTCAGCAACAACGTGTATCGATTGCGCGTGCCCTCATGAATGGTGGCGATGTTATTCTTGCCGATGAACCGACCGGTGCACTAGATAAGAATAGTGGTATTGAAGTAATGCGGATTTTGCGCGAACTCAATGCCAAAGGTCATACCATTATTTTGGTCACGCACGACCATAATGTTGCAAAAAATGCGACGCGTATTATTGAAATTTCTGACGGTAATATCATCTCAGATCAACCCAATGTGCCTGAAACAGATGATGAACCTTTAGAAAAGCAACAACTCGTTCCAAACACACAGAAAAAAACCTCAAGCTGGCGCTCTGCCGTTGACCGTTTAGGTGAAGCATTCCGTATGGCGATTTTAGCCATGAATGCACACCGGATGCGTACATTTTTAACCATGCTCGGGATCATTATTGGTATCGCTTCTGTGGTTTCTGTTGTGGCTCTTGGGAATGGTTCACAAAAGCAGATTTTAGAAAATATCAGCAGTTTAGGTACCAATACCATCACGGTGTATCAAGGTCGAGGCTTTGGTGATAACTCAAGATCATCGCAAGTAAAAACATTGGTTCCAGCCGATGCGACGGCCCTTGCGGAACAACCTTATGTCGATGGCGTTAGTCCTTCGGTCAATTCATCTGTCACAGCACGTTTTAAAGACACAGAAGCGTCGACCACAGTGAATGGCGTGAGTGAAGATTTCTTCTATGTCAAAGGAATGAGCTTCGCTTCTGGTCAACCTTTTGATAAAGAAAGTGTGACTGAACAAGCTCAAGATGTGGTGATTGATAACAACACCAAAAACACCTTCTTTGCTGATGGCACCAACCCTGTGGGTCAAGTGATTTTATTAGGCAGTGTGCCGAGCCGTATCATTGGCGTGATCGAAGAACAAAAAAGCATGATGGGCAACTCAGATAGCCTGAATGTGTATTTGCCTTATTCAACGGTTATGAGTCGTATGCTGGGGCAGTCGAATGTGCGCAGCATTATTGTCCGAGTGAAAGATGAATACCCAAGTGCCGCTGCTGAAAACGCCATATTAAACTTGTTAGTGCAACGTCATGGCGCGCAAGATGTCTTTACACAGAACTCCGATAGTATCCGCGAAACCATTCAACAAACCACGGCAACAATGACCCTATTAGTGTCTGCGATTGCGGTGATTTCATTGATCGTCGGTGGTATCGGGGTCATGAACATTATGTTGGTTTCTGTGACTGAGCGTACTCAAGAAATTGGTGTGCGTATGGCCGTGGGCGCCCGTCAAAGTGACATTCTGCAACAGTTCCTGATTGAGGCTGTATTGGTATGTATCTTAGGCGGTGTACTTGGAGTTTTATTATCTTTGGGTATTGGACAATTGATTAGTCATTTTGCCGGTGGAACATTCCAAATGGCCTATTCAACGACATCTATCGTTGCTGCATTTGTCTGCTCAAGTATGATTGGTATTGTGTTTGGCTTTATTCCTGCACGTAATGCCGCACAGCTTAACCCTGTCGATGCGCTTTCTCGCGAATAAGGAAATAATGATGCAAATGACGTTAACTAAACTTGCAAGTGCCTTCATTCTTGGAAGTAGCTTAGTCGGCTGTGCCGCTGTGGTTAAGACGCCGTATGAAGCTCCTGCAACACAAATCCCGACGCAATTTCAAAATGCGAAAGCCATAAGTCAGCAAGTTCATGCAGATACTTATGCTGACCAATGGTGGACATTGTTTAATGATGCTCAATTAAACCAGTTGGTGAATCAAGTTTTAGCGGCCAATACAGACCTTGCTGTAGCAGGTATTAATTTACAGCAAGCTCGACTACAAGCAGGTTTGGCTAAAAATAAACAAGGGCCACGCGTGAGTTCAAGTGTTTCAACTGGACATAACTTTGACCTTAACTCAGGTGATGACTCATCAAAAGGTGTATCACTCAGTGGTGGCGTTAGTTATGAAGTAGATTTATTTGGTCGTTTGGCTAGCCAGACTGAGGCCGCAAAATGGGAAGCTTTAGCGACTGAACAGGACCTACAAGCCACTGCCCAAAGCTTGATTGCAACAACAGCAAACCTATATTGGCAACTTGGGTATTTAAATGAGCGCTACAGTATTGCGCAGAAAAACTTAGCCAGTACGCAAAAAACCTATGACTTGGTCAAGGTGCAATATAAAGCCGGTGCTGTGTCAGGTTTAGATCTAACGCAAGCAGAACAGTCGGTCCAAAGTCAAAAAGCGACCTTAAGCCAAATTGCCCAACAAAAAGTGGAAACACGTACTGCATTGGCTGTGTTATTACATCAACCTGTACAGCAACTGAATATTGCTGAGCCACAGCGTTTACCTCGAATTGCATTACCGACGATTGCAGCAGGTTTACCTGCCGAGTTGTTGTCTCGCCGTCCAGATTTACAAGCGAGCGAGTTAAGATTACGTAAAGCTTTGGCAAATAAAGATGCAACGAAAGCGAGTTACTACCCTTCAATTAGTTTGACTGGCAGTTTAGGCTCGAGTAGTACCTCTTTGAGTAATTTATTACAAAACCCTGCTTTGGCTTTGGGTGCAAGTTTAAGTTTACCTTTCTTGCAATATAACGATATGAAGAAAGACCTTGCGATTAGTGACTTAGACTATGAAAAAGCCATTATTCAATATCGTCAGACCTTGTATCAGGCTTTTGCCGATGTGGAAAATGCACTGTCTAATCGTACTGAGTTAAGTCAACAAGTTGTATTGCAAGAGCGTAATGTACAGCTTGCAGAAAAGACTGAGCGTTTGACTGAAGTTCGTTATCGTAATGGTGCAATTGCGTTGAAAAACTTGTTAGATGCACAGGAAACCACACGTAATGCTCGATTGTCTTTGGTTCAGACCAAGCAGAGTCAATACAATACTTATGTGACGTTAATGCAAGCTTTGGGTGGAAGTCCGATTAAGCAATTGCCTTAAACCCTTTACATATAAAAAAGCCCGAAAGGGCTTTTTATTTATCCATCATTTTAAACATCGTAAATTCAAAATTATCTTTTGCGCTGATTTCCTCTGGGCGCTCTAAATCCATTTTGTTTTTTCGTACTACATCTTCATGCCAAACGGGCAATGGTTTGATATGCAATAAAATTCTTCGTGCAACAAAGTTACACACATCAAATGGATAAGCAAATAAAGCTGGAACCCAATTATAATGATAAATGATTCGAAATGATTTCCATGTATCTCTCCAACTTTCTTTTGCACCCACGACCTTTTGACAATAGGTTAGTTGGGTAAACGGATCGATGGTACCGTACATAGGATGCGGTTTCGGATAAAGCTCCTCTGGTCCTTTCATCATAAAATGACAAATAAAAGTCCATAAACCTTGAGTACGAAATATTCCAATCATTGGAAAGCCAATCACAAAGGTATGTTTCAATATGCCGTCTTCAACGATATGTGCCCGAAGCTCTCGTAATGGAATGCCAGACAACCCAAAACTACTGCCCATAATATAAACTACATCTGTCCATTTCTTTTCTATATATTCTTGATCATTAATATAGAAAAAAACTTTACCTGTTTTTCTATTAAAAAGAACAGGCTTACAAATAGGTTGTTTATGATCATATTTAAAGTAAGGACGTAGAAATGCAACACAAGGAAGTCCTATTACAAAAAGTACAGCTATAAGAAAAAAAAAGCCTCTCCTACACTAGAATTATCAAGAAAAGAAAGAATACCAATGTAGTAAAATAAAAATAAAAATAATGGAAACATTGGAATTAATAAACTTATTCCTTTTCCTAACCTTGCATAAGATTGATCAATCAATTCGATATAATCATCATTCATGCTAATAAATGACCAATTATGATTACGTTTAGAATCATTTTCTGGTTTAAGTAGAACGTCTCCTTCATCTAACTGAGAAAAAGGAATATTCTGCTCAAACACATCATAACTAAAGACGTGCTTTTTAACTTTACTTTTCATATTAATTGTATACCGAATTTAGGCCCAACATTTGTTGTTGAATAGTATCAAACCTAATTATACTTTGATCCGTTGATAATAAACATTTACGAATCCATTTTTGGATATCATTATCTTGCTTGGGCAGAATATTTAATTAAAGATAAATAGACTTTTTCATTTCTTATCAGAATAATCCTCAGGATAAGGATCATCTTTAATAACTTTTCGATAATCATAAATAGATTCTAAAATTAATTTCTCTGATGTATCTTCATGTCGTGCAGTAAATAGATATATTTCTTGAGGATTTTTAAAGCCATACAGATCAAAAACTTGTTCAGAGTTTTCACTGAGATATATTAACGAAGCTGCGGAACTTTTAATAATTTACATAAATAAAAAATAAAAAGTAAAAATCGCAGAAAAGAATATTAAAAAATTTACTAGATCAAAATTTTGAGGGAGTACAATGGCTTTGTTGAACAAACCTATCTGTAAAGGCTTTTTCAGCGATATAATTTTCAAATGAAGAAACCTACACACAAAATCTAGCGCACAACCAATTGGCCCGCATATAACCGAGCACTCATGAGTCGCGGAAATATTGCCCTTTGGTTTGATCCTGCTAGGCAATGGTATGCGCCATCAAAAGGCAAACAAGGGCGAAATCAAACCTACTCCGACGCAGCCATCCAATGCTGCTTAATAATTAAATCCTTATTTCGTCTGTCTTTACGTATGGTTACTGGCTTTGTGCAAAGTCTGATTAAACTCTGCGGATTAAATTGGATAGCTCCAGATTACACCACACTGTGCAGAAGACAAAGGCATATCGATATTGCAATTTGCTATCAAAAAAGTAGTGGTGGTCTCCATCTACTCGTAGACTCTACTGGCCTAAAGTTTTTAGGTGAAGGTGAATGGAAGCGTAAGAAACATGGATCTGAATATCGTCGCCAATGGCGTAAGCTTCATATTGGTATCGATGCCGAAACCCTTCAAAGACGTGCTGTACAACTCACCGCAAATAATGTCAGTGATTCACAGGTACTGGAAGATTTACTTGCTCAAATCCCTTTAGATGAACAAATCGATTCTATCTATACAGATGGTGCTTATGACACAAAACGATGCCGTCAGGTCATTGCAGATCGGCAAGCACATGCGGTGATTCCACCTAGAAAAAATGCGAAACCATGGAAAGATACAAAGAGTAGCTCGCTAGAGCGAAATGAATTACTTCGAACAGTTACACGTTTAGGCAGGACACTATGGAAAAAATGGTCAGGCTATCATCGGCGAAGTTTGGTTGAAACTAAGATGTACTGCATTAAATTTTTAGGAGATAAACTCAGTGCAAGGAGTTTTGATAGCCAAGTGAATGAGATCCATGCACGTGTAGCAGTCCTTAACAGATTTACGGAATTAGGTCGACTACTTACCCAAGTTACGCCTTAAATTTGGCTTAATTAGGGGCGCTTTACCTTTCAAATCTTTGTGCAACAAATCCCATTACGATTTAAGATTGTTTGGTACAAATAATCAGCAAAATGTAGCTATTTTTTTGATTTATAAAAGATATCTAATATTTCCTCCTAATAAATATAATTAAAAATCACACATCTTTTTATTAAATGGAATTGTGATCAATTCCTTTTCTTTTAAATTAATATACTTATACTCATACACAATATCCAAATTAGATAAGATAGCAATTGATTCACAAATTTCATCTATCTTTGGCTTAGAATAATAATATTTTCTCATATCAGCCGCTTGATAATCACTAATACTTTCAAATGAAACCATATAAATATAGGTTAATTTATTATCAGAAAATTTAAAATCCACCCATCTAGTATAATTATCTACATTCACAGGTAGTTTACTCTTCTGCTCACCAACATACTCTCTTACTAACTTTAACTCATTTTGCACCTCATTTCGATCAACATCCACACCATTCACAACCTTATTTTCAGTACATGAACTAAGCTGAAATGCAAATAAAAAAAGTAAAAATAATTCAATCTTTTTCATATTAAATCCTAACTAGTCATTAAATATATCATTACGACAAGAAATGTAAAAATTAATATTCCACGCCCTATTATCTCACCATAAGGACTATCTTCATGTATTTTACCCAACAAAACAAATGAATCATTCAAAATTGAAGACACTAACAAATATAAGAATATTAAACTACCTAGAATATTATCAAAAGATAATGGTCTCATAAAAAATAATAGTAGAATAAAATATAAAACAACCACAAAACATAAACATTGACACCTATACTTAAAAACAATGTTTAATATTAGTTTTTCCAAAATCATCCCTTCATTATTCATAAATCAGTTACCTTAACCCACTTAAATCATATGGATCTTGTGGAATTATAGGGTAGTATGGCGGGACTATTCTATAAACAGGCCCCCAATTATTAGATTTCTCAATCACGTGGTCAACTACAGCACCCGCTGTTTTATCAGCATATGTAGCATATCCATTTTCAATTTTTTTCTTTGCTGAATCACTTAATTCAGGCATTTTACTTGCTTGCTTACCTGCTACTTTTCCAACTTGACCTGAAATAATTACTGTTGCGGCCTTTTGTAACATATTTTTTTCATCATCCAATGCCACACTTGCAATATCTAAACCTGTGCCGACCCCTGCTATGACAGGGGCAGCTGGAGCACAAACTACCGTTAAACCACATGCTAAGCTTGTATATGTTGTACCGCTTGGTAAATTACCAAGTTCCTCTGAAACTTGTTTTTTTGTTATTTGTTTTTTAGGTTTACTTCGTTCTTGTGTCTGTTTCTTAATTTGATAATCTGCTGCCAACCCCAACGGATCCACCCATTGATTCGGGTCTTTTACATACGAAGAATTGTTTAAACCACCAAATAGTCCAATCGGATCCTTACTCACATACCTTGCACTATGCGGCTCATAATAACGGTAACGGTTATAATGTAATCCAGTTTCACTATCGTAATATTGCCCTTGGAAACGAATATTGGTTTGCTCAAGTAAATTATGAGAAGCCTTTATTTCTAAAGCTTCACCCCATACATCCTGCTTAATTTCCCATATACATTCACCTAGCTCATTGCTCAATGTTTGCGGTGTACCAACTTGGTCACAGTGATAAAAAAGTACCCGCTCCAATTCAGCTTTATTTTTTCGTGTTTCAGTTTTCCATATCGGATCTTTATAAACCGAATAATCTTCATGCTGAAATTGAGCATAATCTGGAGTTTCTAAAAGCTTGATAAAACCTGTATAGCCCGTTTGCAGCAACGGTACAAAACTCTGCGGTTCATAGACATAATGCTTGGTGTAGTTTCCTTCGAAGTCATTAGATTGCTGTGACTCCCAAATCATCAGGTCACCGTCCCAGCCGAATAAGGTCAGGGTTTGCGCATTTTGATTTTTCTTATATAAACGCCGTCCAAATACATCATAACCATATTCAGTCACTTGACCATTATGATCACTGCGAATCAAACGGTTCAGGTTATCCCACGTCAGTTTTAATGCTTTGCCTGCATGGCTGCTTTCAATCACGTTACCTTGTGCATCGTATTTATAGTTTTTACCCTTATATTGAGCAATCAAATTACTTTTCACTTGAGATGCTTGCGTGGCAATCGGGTCAATTAAATTCCCCGCAGGGTCAAAAGCAAAGTTTTCTGTTTGATGTAGGCTTTTACTCTGTGTTAAACGGCCAATGGCATCATACTGATACGTCAGCTTACCTAATCGGCTGTCATTTACTTGGGTGAGCAAATAATTTTGATCATATTGATAATGTCGTTCTGCTTGATGCTGTGTGCGACCGACGGTTTCCTGTTCTGGTCGAATGATTTGCGAAGTGAGTAAACCTACATCATTATAATTTTTGCTTTGAACTAATCCATTAGCAAGCATCCGCGCTGTTTCGCGGTGCAAGTCATCACGTTGAAACGCCGCCATATCTTGTTTATTAAATGCGATTCCATAGCTATGTCTTGAACGGCTTTGTTGCATAAAGGTTTGAAAGGCTGAGTTCCCTTAAGCTACTCAAATTTAAGAGACAACTTGGGTATGAGGGCGACCTAATTCTGTGAATTTATTCAAGACTGCCATGCGTGCATGGATCTC